>SKIZ01000028.1 GCA_007116135.1 Burkholderiaceae bacterium | reverse complement strand
GTCAAACAGCCCGCTTAAGCCGGGCACAGTGGGGAACGATGAGCTGGTTAGACAAAATCCTGCCGCCGCGGATTAACAAAAATGCAGATGCCAACGCCAAAAGAGTTCCAGAAGGGCTATGGGTTAAGTGTCCGTCGTGCGAAACGGTTCTGTACAACGAAGACTTGGCGCTCAATGCGCATGTTTGCCCCAAGTGCAGCCATCATCTGAGGATAGGCGCTCGTGCCAGGATCGATTCGCTGCTTGACCCGCAGGGACGAAAGGAAATTGGGCAGCTAACACGCTCGATGGATCCCTTGAAATTCCGTGACTCGCGCAAGTACCCCGAGCGTATCCAGGAAGCGGTCAAGCAAACAGGCGAGACCGACGCGTTGATTACCGTCAGTGGCGCCATTCACGGTGTGAATTGCGTACTGTCGTGCTTTGAGTTTGACTTCATGGGTGGCTCCATGGGTTCGGTGGTCGGTGAGCGATTTGTGCGCGGCGTTCATGCAGCCATTGAGCAACACTCGCCCTTTATTTGCGTGGCGGCCTCTGGTGGTGCGCGCATGCAGGAGAGCCTGTTTTCGTTGTTGCAAATGGCCAAGACCAACGCGGCGTTGACGCAACTCGCGGCCAAGCGTCTGCCGTTTATTAGTGTTTTGACTGACCCCACTATGGGTGGCGTGTCAGCGAGTTTTGCTTTTGTGGGCGATGTGGTGATTGCCGAACCGCGGGCATTGATCGGGTTTGCCGGGCCGCGGGTTATTGAGCAGACAGTTCGTGAGAAGCTGCCCGATGGATTTCAGCGTTCCGAGTTCTTGTTACAAAAAGGTGCTATTGACATGGTCATTGACCGGCGCGAGCTGCGTCAAGAGCTTGCCCGACTTATGGGGCTGTTTATGAACCAGACGGTGGAAACCACAACTGACTAGAGCCGTCACAAACAGGGTTTCGCAGTCTGCCTGACCCCGAAAAAAAAGCCTGGCGCAGTTATTGCGGCCAGGCTTTTTTATGACGGGTCTGCGACTTAGTTCGGTCGAGTTTCAACCTGTGTCAGGGCAACGGCCGGCGGTGGAGCAACCACCTTGGGCTCGCGACCAAGCTTAGCAGGCGCTTGTGCTGCGACTTCACGCTGCACGAGCTCAACGCGTGCAGGGTCACTCTCTACCCAGTGCAACCCAACGCTGGCCACAATCGCGTTTAACGTCGTGCGATCAGCCACCGCCGTCGCAGGTGCCGGGCGAACACGAATCTCTTCGGTTGCCAAGGGGGCCTTGATTGCTTGGGTCGATTGGTCATGACCATTGGTCAGCGGCGCATGAGCCGGTGCGCTTTCGGCAACCTGCACCGGTAGCGTGTTGGTCTGGACTGGGGCCTGAGTCTGCGCCGTCGCGCTTGGCTCAACGGCGCCACTCTCAGTTGCGAGGGGCTGGGCAGTTGGCGCAGCCGAGGCGTCGGCTACGGTTGGTTGCTCCTGAGGCGCGTCCTGGGCTGAAGCAAGCTCAGACTGCTCAGATGCCTCAGAGCCTTGCATGGTCATCTCTGCGCTTTCGGCACTCGAGGCATCACCATTGCGTTTGCCGCGGCGCCGGCGACTGCGCCGGCGAGGCTTGTCCGCACCGGACTCATCGACGTTCTCGGCCACCGGTGCGGTGCCGTCAGCGAAGATCTGGCTCGCGTCATCAGTGGCTTGCTCTTGCGCTTGCATCTCGTTGAGCTCGGCTGCGGCCATCGCTTCGCCGTCTGTCTGTCGATTGCGTGAGCGGCCGCGACGCGAACGCCTTGAGCGATTGGACTGGCCAGCTTCGGTCTGGGTGTCGTCCTCGCGCACACCATTTGCTGCGGGCGGCGTGGTTTTAGTCTGCGCGCCGGCTTGACTGGTGCTTTGCTGACGATCCTGGCGCCGACCGTCCTGGCGTGGTCCACGGCGGTTGCGCGAGTTGCCGCTGCTGCGCCGGTTGCTCGTTGACGCCTCGGTTTTTTCCTCGGTGGCGCTTGTCTTGGCGCTGCTGGCACCACCAAAGATGCCGCTAAAGAGACCCACAATCTGTCCCCATAGGCCAGACGATGTTTGTTCTTTGGTCTCTTTGACCACATCAGACGCGCGCGGTTTGACGCTCGCAGGCGGCGCCGGCTGGTCTGGGGTCACGCCCTTGACCAGCGCTTCGGGCTTGGCTTTGATTTCTTTTTCAGCGCGACCGGCACCGAGATCGACGGCTGCGGGTTGTTCAAGCAGCTCGAAACTCGCTTTGGTGTTCTCGAGTCTGGGATCGTCATGTCGCAGACGCTCAATCACGTGGTGCGGTGTCTCCAGATGCTTATTGGGGATGAGCATCAGGTTGATCTTTAAGCGCGCCTCCATCTTGGTGATATCGGTGCGTTTCTCGTTTAGCAAGAACGTCGCGACCTCGACAGGGACTTGTGCGTATACCGCGGCCGTGTTTTCTTTCATCGCCTCTTCTTGCAACAGCCGCAAGACATGCAGCGCGCTCGATTCGGCATCGCGGATCACGCCGGTGCCGTTGCAGCGCGGGCAGGTGATGTGCGAGCCCTCGTTTAGGGCCGGACGCAGACGCTGGCGTGAGAGCTCGACTAAGCCAAACCGCGAAATCTTGCCCATTTGGACCCGGGCACGGTCGACATGGACGGCATCGCGCAGGCGTTGCTCAACGGCACGCTGGTTGCGCGAGTCCTCCATGTCAATGAAGTCAATCACGATCAGGCCACCGAGATCGCGCAGGCGCAGCTGTCTGGCGGCCTCTTCGGCGGCCTCGAGGTTGGTACGCGTTGCGGTCTCTTCGATGTCTGCGCCGCGAGTCGAGCGCGCCGAGTTCACATCAATGGCCACCAGTGCCTCGGTGTGATCGATCACAATCGAGCCGCCAGAAGGCAGATTTACGTGACGCGAATAGGCGGTCTCGATTTGATGCTCGATTTGAAACCGGGAAAACAGCGGCACGTCGTCACGGTAGCGTTTGACGCGCTGAACGTTATCGGGCATCACCACACTCATAAATGCGGTGGCTTGATCGGCGATATCGTCCGTATCAATTAAGATTTCGCCAATGTCGGGCGAGAAGTAATCCCGAATGGCCCGAATGACCAGGCTTGATTCGAGGTAAATGAGAATAGGTGCCTGATTGGCTTTGGCTGCCCCGTCCACGGCACTCCAAAGCTGCAATAGGTACGACAGGTCCCACTGCAGTTCCTGTACCGAGCGCCCAATACCGGCGGTACGAGCAATGATGCTCATGCCAGTGGGGGTGTCGAGTTGATCCATTGCCTCACGCAGCTCTTGGCGTTCTTCGCCTTCAATGCGTCGGGAGACCCCGCCACCACGAGGGTTATTGGGCATCAAAACGAGGTAGCGGCCAGCTAGGGAAATGAAGGTCGTCAGGGCAGCGCCTTTGTTGCCGCGCTCTTCTTTTTCGACCTGGATGATTAACTCTTGCCCTTCGCGCAACGCATCCTGGATGCGGGCGCTGCGAACATCAACACCTTCTTTGAAGTAGCTGCGAGCGACTTCCTTAAATGGCAAAAATCCGTGTCGGTCTTCGCCGTAGTTCACAAAACAAGCCTCAAGACCGGGCTCGATGCGGGTGATGACCCCTTTGTAAATGTTGCCTTTGCGTTGTTCGCGTCCGGCGGTCTCAATGTCGAGGTCTACTAACTTTTGCCCATCGACAATAGCGACACGTAGCTCTTCTTGGTGTGTCGCGTTAAACAGCATGCGTTTCATTCAAACTCTCCGTAGGTTGTTGCGACGTGACGCCGCAAGCCTTGGCAGACCACAGGGGGACAGTTCGAATACGCAAGCACGCCACCGCAAACCGTAGTTCGCAGGTTCACACCATCAAACTCGCTTGGAGTTTGGAATTCCGCTCGAGAGCCAGTAACGTAGTGAAGTCAAATGAGTACCAAATGTATTTTCACGCTGACAACATCAGGCTCAAATACAGCCTGATGCGGAAATTCGAAAGCTAATCGTTGCAATTCGTCGTGTCATCCAAAGGCCGCGTTTCATTCCGGCCCTGTGAATCGCCATGGATCTGAAGTCTCTGTCGTTACAATGACACTCGGTGACGGATGCGACCAACCATTGGCGCGTCTAAACATCTACCTGAAATTTCAGACCTTTTTAGGCTTAGCGGATTATATGCCTGATTTAATGCCCCGTGTAGGCACAACTGCACCAACGATGCAGGTACGCATGATCGAGGTGACTGAGGCTTACGAAGGCCAGCGTCTCGATAACTTCCTCATCCGGCATTGCAAGGGCGTGCCCAAGAGCCACCTCTACAAAGCAGTGCGCGGCGGCCAAGTCCGCGTCAATCGTGGGCGTTGCGCGGTCGATTATCGCTTGGCACTTGGCGATGTCGTGCGTATCCCGCCGCTGCGCTTGCCGCCAGCCGATAAGCCCAAAGCCACCCCAAGGCGCTTTGAGATCGTCTACCAAGATGATGCGATCCTGGTGATCAACAAGCCCGCCGGTGTGGCTGTTCACGGTGGCAGTGGCGTGTCGCAAGGGGTCATTGAGGCCCTGCGCGCGGCCCACCCCCAGTGGCCTTTTTTGGAGTTGGCCCATCGGCTCGATCGCGACACCTCGGGGCTGCTGTTGCTTGCCAAACGTCGCCCGGCGCTGGTGCGCTTGCATGAGATGATGCGTGGCAACCAAATTGATAAGCGTTATGTCGCACTCGTGCAGGGCCGTTTGGCTAATGACCGCCAGCATGTGCGTGCCCCCTTGGTTAAGTGGCTAACGGCATCGGGCGAGCGTCGCGTGCGAGTCGATGCCCAGGGCCAGCAGGCGCACACGGTGCTCACCTGCTTGCAGCGCTTGGGTCAGTATGGCGTGGTTCAAGCGCAGTTACACACAGGGCGCACTCATCAGATTCGCGTACACCTGGCTTGGCTGGGACACCCGATCTTGGGTGACAGCAAGTACGGCAGTGATGAGCTTGCCCAAGCCTGGCGTGCAATTGGGGTCAAGCGCCTTTTTTTGCACGCACATGCGTTAAGCTTTACGCATCCGATGACCCGTGAGCCCATGGCGCTAGAGGCGCCGTGGCCAGATGAGTTTCATGAAATGGTTGCGGTGCTTACGGCACAAGCGCAGCCAAAGGGTGGCAAGTGAAGGCATACGAAGTCGTGGTGTTTGACTGGGATGGCACGCTCATGGACTCGACCCCAGGTATCGTTCGGGCGATTCGGGCGGCAAGTCAAGACATGGGGTTTGATGTCCCCGATGAGCGTTCAGCAGCGTGGGTCATCGGCCTGTCGTTGGATCGAGCCCTCGATCATTTGGTGCCTGGTATGAGTGATGCCGACCGTACCCGCTATTTGGACCGTTATCGCCACCACTATATTGAACAAGGCACGGAACCGACGCTCTTTGAAGGCGTCCAAGGGTTGCTCGATGACTTGGTTCAGAGCAACGTGCGCTTGGCTGTAGCAACGGGTAAAAGTCGGGTCGGTCTGGATCGAATTTTAGGTCGCTGTGGGTTAGGGCATTACTTTGCCGCAACCCG
>SKIZ01000030.1 GCA_007116135.1 Burkholderiaceae bacterium | reverse complement strand
TGAACGCTGGCGTTGCCCAGCCAGGCACCATAGAACTGGGCGCGCTTGAGATACAGACCAATGTCATATTCATCGGTAAAACCGATCGCACCATGAAACTGAATCGCTTGGCGCGTGACAAACAAAGCCGTCTGGCTCAATCGCGCCAGCGCCCGACTGGCTTTGCGCGCAAGCATCGGGTCAGCCATGGACGTCTCAAGACACTGAGCAAGCGTGGCACGCGCAATCTCGATCTGGACATAGCAATCGGTAATCTTGTGCTTTAAGGCCTGAAACGAACCAATCGCTTGACCAAACTGCTTGCGCATTTTGACGTAGTCCAATGTCATCTCAAATGCCCGCTCGGTTGTCCCGAGCAAATCGGCCGCTGTTGCCAAGCGCGCGAAATCATTGCCACATTCAAGCGCGCGAACAGCCGCATCGCCGCGCGCCAACACCTGTTCTTGGCTGACCTGGACATCCTCGAACCACAGGTCTGACACACTGGTGCCATCGACGCCTTGCAAATGGCGTTGTTTCAAGCCAGGGCTCTGACTTGTGACCCACAACAAAACCACCTCACCATCGGGCAGGCTTGCGTTAACCAGATAACCTTGGGCATCTTTGGCTGCCACCACAAATCGCTTGTGGCCGTTGACCAAGAGCGCTTGCCCGTCAAGCTGAGCTTGTACGTTTGGTGCTGACACCACAACATCACCAAAAGCCTCCTGCCAAGCAAGGCTGCCGATTAACTCGCCAGCCATGATGCGCTGCAGTAAATCACTGCGCAGTTCACTGCCCGGGCAAGCCACCAAGGCGCCAACGATCTGAACGGCCGTGCCAATGTAGGGCTCAGGCAATAGTTCACGGCCCGCTTGAGTACAAACGGCGGCCATTTGCGCCAAATCCAAGCCTAGGCCATCATCGGACTCAGGCACCAGAATCGAGAACCAACCCGCTTGGGCCAATTCATGCCAGATGGCAGGATCAGGTTCATAACCGTGGTCTTTGTTGCGTCGGGCGCGAGCAATGCAGCCAAATCGATCAACAAGGTCTTTGGCACTGGCTGAGAATTCGGCTTCGAGGGTGGCATCTTGCATGGGCTTGTCTCTGTTGTTTATAGGTATGTGCATCGAGCCATCGCTTGGGCTCGAGCCGATACCTTAGTGTACAGAGTCAGCCGCCGCTAGCTCAAGGTCGACTGGCGTACATATCGCGGTTGTCACGAGAACCGATAGACCACATTGGCCGACAAGCTCTGTGACCAGTCGTCCTGGCCTGCCTGCAAGCCATACCCGGCATCAGATCCGATGGCACAAAAGAAAACAGCCTGCAGAGCGTGCAGTTAACCGCAAAACATCGCTGCTAGCTCACCCAGTTTTCAACTTCTAGGGCAGGCACCCGCTCAAATTCGGCGATGTTGTTGGTCACCAGCACCAATCCTTCACTGCGGGCGTGGCCCGCAATGTGCAGGTCATTAACACCAATGGGTTGACCCCGTTTTTCTAGAGCGGCTCTGATGGCACCGTAATGCTGCGCGGCCTTCATACCATAGGGCAATACTTCGAGCCGACTGCAAAAGTCCTCGACGCTAGCCAGATTCTCACTCACATGTTCGCTTTTCTCTGCACCGTGAATCAATTCCGCCAGAGTAATGGCTGAGATAGCCATCCGACTGGCATTCGCGTTAAACGTCGAAAGTGCCTCGACTGGCCGGCGCTTTAAAACATAGATGACGATATTGGTGTCGAGCAAGTAACGCAGCATCAAAGGGCTTGCCGCTGCGCTTGTTCTTGGGAGGCGCGCTCAGGCAGAAAATCATCGCTCACCGGCGGGCCACCCAAAAAGAAACTGTCCCAAGTCTGACCGACGGGCGTGATGATGCGCTCTTGACCCCTGATGCGTATTTCCACCTTGCGAACGCCCTCAGGCAAACGAACGTCCACCGGCAGTCGGACAGCTTGGGTGCGATTATTCACAAAAACAGTGCCAATAGACATGATGTGCCCCTACAAACGTATATAGCTATTGTATAAAGCAGCGTGTGGGTAGTCAAATTGCCCGTACCCCGCCTAGCCGACAGGGAGTATTTGCTGCATTGAACCTAGCCTGTAAGCCTCAGCTGTGTTGGCGCCAACTGAAAACTGACCCGGGTGTTGAATCGACCTTCCCACCATGCAGGCAACAATTCTCAAAAGTTCAGGCCATGCAGAGAAAGAAGGTCAATGGTCAAAACGCAATCGGCGACGATGGGCAGTTTCGAGCTGGCACGAACCACCGATGTCTCAGGAACGATCCGTTGCCGATGCCTCAAGGTTGTACCAACGAGGTGGGTCATCGGGAATTATTCGCCAGCGCTTAAAAGTCGCGCGGCCAGTGCGATTGAATCGTCTTAGCCGATAAGTCGACTTCTCCGATATGTGCTGCCACAAACGGGATGAGGCAGTAAATCGGTTTGCCCTTGTCATCGAGCCTTGCGAGGCGCGTGCCATCTGGCTGTAAGTCCTGTTGTTGCACCCACAAGATCGGGTGCGCTGGGTTGTCTTGAATATCAGTCACAACGCCCAAGTGCTCGAGTGCGCCATGCGCATCGGTCGTGATGTCACAACCGATCAGGTCAACCCAGTAATACTCATCATCAGGCAAAGGCGCAAATGCGCTACGCGGGACCATGATGGTCTGGCCCTTGAGCGCTTGCGCTTGATCACGATCGTGCAACCCCTTGAGGCAGGCTAGCCACGTATCGCCGTGTGGTTTGGCCCAGACCACCTCAAACGGCACGGTGTCTTGGGAAGCATCCGAGGCATTGGGCAAGCGACTCGGTGGGCTGCGCAGCCACCAATGCTTGCTTTGAGCCAGTGCCGATGAGTCCGAAGAAAAGGGCCGGATTTTCACCCAGCCCTGTATGCCGTGCGCCCCAAGAATCCATCCAAGCTCGATCAAATCGTCGGGCAAGCCCGCGTTTTCGCTGGACGTGGATGAGGGACGACGTGCTGTCATTGGCCTACCCCGAAACCGGTATCAGCCCAGGCCGATTAGGCCTGCTTGCTGTGGGACTTGACCAGACGCGCCACTGAAGGAGACAACTGAGCGCCGACCCCTTGCCAATAGGTCACGCGATCCATTTGAATGCGCAGTTTTTCAGTGCCCTCGGGCGCGACAGGGTTGTAAAAACCAATACGCTCGATGAAGCGTCCATCACGACGGTCACGCGAGTCGGTTGCAACGAGGCTATAAAACGGGCGCTTCTTTGAGCCGCCGCGAGCCATGCGAATCACCACCATAGGTAAGCTCTTTATAAAAAATAAGAAAGTTCGGAATAGCCCAAGATAATACCACGCTTTAGAGCCGCCTTTGCAAAAAGTGATGCACCTTCTGGCCTACATCCCGATGCTCGAGCAAAGGATTGCCGGTCTGCCGACAGAACGCATCAAAATCCTGCTTAGCCTTAGGGTCCGTGGTAATCACCTCGAGCACTTGCCCTGGTTCGATTTGTGCCAAGGCCTTTTTAGCCTTCAAGATCGGCAGTGGGCAGGTCAGCCCAGAAGCATCCACCACCGTTGCCGGCTGCTGCATCTCATTCATCGCACCGCCCCTGACTTGGCATGCTCACTTGGCACGCTCACTGACCCAGCCACTGACGCTTTCGAGCGCGCCGGCCAATCGAGCCGGTTCAGTACCCCCGCCCATGGCCATATCCGCACGTCCACCACCCTTGCCGCCAATTTGAGCCGCCACATAACCCACAAGCTCCCCAGCCTTGATTTGACCTGTGAGGTCCTGGGTCACCCCGGCGACCAATGTCACCTTACCCTGACCGCTGGCTGCCAACAGCACAACACCGGACTTAAGCTTGTCCTTGAGTTGGTCAACCATCGCTCGCAGACCCTTGGGATCGACATCACCAACGTCGTGCACGAGCAACTTAATGCCCGATACCTCGCGCGCCTGGTCAGCAAGCGCAGCACCGACACCAGAAGACATTTTTTCCTTGGTTTGGGCCAACTCACGCTCAGCCTGCTTTAACTGCTCTTGCAGCTGGGCCACACGGCTTGCCGCATCAGCCACGGTGGACTTCACCAAACCGGCAATTTCGCTGGCCGTCGCATTCAGCGTTTGCGCCCAATGCAGCACGTTGTCACCGGTGATGGCCTCGATACGACGCACGCCAGCGGCAACACCGGACTCCGAGACCACCTTGAATAAGCCAATGTCACCGGTGCGCTGCACGTGCGTGCCGCCACAAAGTTCGCGAGACGAGCCAATATCAAGCACGCGCACTGAGTCGCCGTACTTCTCCCCAAACAGGGCGACCGCGCCGGCCTTGACCGCATCGTCAAAGGCCATGATTTGTGCTTCGGTGGGCTCGTTGGCCAAGATCTCGCGGTTAACGATTTCCTCGACCTGGGCAATCTGTTGCGCAGTCATTGGCGCATCATGCGCAAAATCGAACCGGGTTTTATCAGGGTCCACGAGCGAACCGCGCTGTTGCACGTGTGCGCCAAGGACTTCGCGCAGCGCTTTGTGCATCAGGTGCGTGGCCGAGTGATTGCGCACCGTGCGCGCACGGCGCAAGGTATCGACACTGGCGGTGACGGTTTGCCCCACAGCCAGATGACCCTGGCGCAACTGGCCGTGATGGCCAAACACATTGGCTTGAATCTTCTGGGTGTCTGTGACCTCGAAGGCCACAGCCTGGGCCCGCAATTGCCCGACATCGCCGACTTGGCCACCGGACTCGGCATAAAACGGCGTTTGATCCAACACCACCACTGCGTTTTGGCCTGCGTCAGTTTTCTCGACCGAACTGCCCTCTACATAAAGCGCCACGACTTTGGCCGGCAGCTCAAGCGCGTCATACCCCTGAAAGATCGTCTCGACACCCTCGTACTGAACTCCATCGGCCGTTTTAAACCGACCTGCGGCCCGAGCCTGCTCGCGCTGGCGCCCCATCGCTTGATCAAATCCGGCCATGTCCACTTCAATGCCCTTCTCGCGGCAGATGTCTGCTGTCAGATCAACCGGAAAGCCATAGGTGTCATACAACATGAAAAGCGTTTGACCATCGAGGGTCTGGCCGGACTTGAGCTCGGCTAACGCACCGTCCAAAATACCCATGCCGTTTTCCAGCGTTTCCCCAAAACGCTGCTCCTCTTGCAGCAGCACTTTGGCAACCCGCTCGGCCTGCGCCTGCAATTCAGGATAGGCTTGACCCATCTGTGCCACCAAATCATCAACGAGCCGATAGAAAAACGGCTTGGGTTGTCCAAGCTTATAGCCGTGGCGCAATGCGCGGCGAATAATTCGTCGCAACACATAGCCTCGACCTTCATTGCTCGGGATCACCCCATCGACGACTAAAAAGGCACACGCACGAATGTGGTCAGCAATCACTTTAAGTGAGTTATCCGACAAATCCTGACAGCCCGTCTCGCGCGCAGCCGCCTTGATCAACGCCACAAACAAATCGATCTCATAGTTCGAATGCACATCCTGCAGCACCGCCGCAATACGCTCAAGTCCCATGCCTGTATC
>SKIZ01000022.1 GCA_007116135.1 Burkholderiaceae bacterium | reverse complement strand
GCGCTAAAGGCAGGGCATTTAAAAGTCTTGTGGGTCACCCCGATGCGTGCACTGGCACAAGACACCTGCCAAACACTGACCAGTAGTGCAGCCACACTGGTGCCATCTTGGCGCGTCGAAATGCGCACCGGTGACAGCAGCGCCAGCATCAAAGCGCGCCAGCAAAAGCATTTACCCGAAGTATTGATCACGACACCGGAGAGCCTGAGCCTTTTGTTAGCCAGCGCCCAGGCCGAGCAGCGACTGCAAAGTGTCCAAGTCGTCATTGTTGATGAATGGCATGAATTGCTCGCTAGCAAGCGTGGTGTCCAAGTGCAGCTGGCTTTAGCCAGGCTTGCACGCTGGCAGCCGCACTTAATCGGCTGGGCCATGTCAGCTACCCTTGGCAATCTGCAAGAAGCGTGCCAGACATTTGCCTGGGCCCGCGAGCAGCCAGCACGATTGATTACCGATGAGAAATCCAAATCAATTGAGGTTCAAATCGTTTTACCTAAAAAAGCCGAACGATACAGCTGGGCTGGTCAGTTAGGCTTATCCTTGCTTGGCGAAGTCGTCACACGCATCGAAGACGCTCGCAGCACATTGGTGTTTGTCAATACGCGCGCCCAAGCCGAGCGCTGGTATCAAGCGTTGCTTGCACAACAGGCGTCACTTGCCGGGCAAATCGCCTTGCATCACGGCTCACTTGATCCGGCGGTGCGTCAATGGGTCGAGCGCGCGCTAAAAGAAGGCCAACTGCGTGCCGTGGTCTGCACCTCGAGCCTGGATTTGGGCGTGGATTTTTCGCCGGTGCAACAAGTCATTCAAATCGGCTCGGCCAAAGGTGTTGCCCGATTAATGCAACGCGCCGGGCGCTCCGGGCATGCCCCGGGAGAAGTCTCGCGCGTGGTTTTGGTGCCCACGAGTCAGTTAGAAATTCTGGAGGCAATTGCCGCCAGGCAAGCCCTGCAAACCGGGAAGATTGAGTCGCGCCACAGCCCGAATGAACCAATCGACGTGCTGGTGCAGCACTTAGTGACGGTCGGCCTAGGTGGCGGTTTTGAACCGCAATCGTTCTATCACGAAGTCAGGCAAGCCTATGCTTATCGCGCCCTTGATGAAACGACCTGGCAATGGGCCTTGGACTTTGTCAGCGGCGGCGGTAATGCACTGTCAGCCTATCCAGATTACCGCCGGGTTCACCCCGATGAACAAGGGGTTTGGCGGGTGACGGACCGCACGCTTGCGCGGCGCCACCGCATGAGCATCGGCACGATTGTCAGCGACGCCATGGTGCAAGTGCGCTATTGGCGCAAAGGCAGTGGCGGTGCAAGACTGGGGCAGGTGCAAGAAAGCTTTTTGGCACGCCTGAACAAAGGCGATTGCTTTTATTTCGCGGGACGATTGCTGCAGTTGGTGCGCATTCACGACATGACTGCTTATGTTCAACGCGCGAAATCGCAACGCGCCGCCATACCACGTTTCGGTGGCGGCCATATGCCGCTGTCAACCGAGTTGGCCGATGCCATGTTGGCGCAACTTGACCATCCGTGGGCGCAATCCGAGGCGCCGCAGCTAGCCATCGAACCGTTGCTTGATGCACAGCGCACCCAGTCGGCGTTGCCAAGCGCGCACCATTTGCTAATTGAACAGTGGCAGTCACGCCAAGGCAGTCATCTGTTTTTGTATCCGTTCGCGGGACGTTCGGTGCATACGGGACTAGCTCACTTGTTGGCCTGGCGCCTTGCTCGATTAAGTCCGCGCACTTTCACCATGGCGGTCAATGACTATGGGCTCGAGCTCTTGTGTGCCCAGCGCCTCAATGCCGCTGAATTATTAGCCATCGATCCGTTTGAGACCGAAAGGCTTGAGGATGATATTTTGGCCAGCCTTAATGCTGGTGAATTGGCTCAGCGCCGGTTTCGTGAAATCGCGCGCATCTCAGGCCTGGTGTTTCAAGGCTACCCGGGCGCAAAAAAAACGGCGCGCCAAGTCCAAGCATCATCGGGTCTGTTTTTTGAAGTGTTTCGTCAATACGACCCAGACAATGCCTTATTGGCCCAAGCTCGAAATGAGGTGTTGACGCTCGAGCTCGATGCCCCGCGCTTAAGAGACACCATGGAACATCTCAATGCATTGCCCGCTGTGGTCAAAGTCATCGATCGCCCCACGCCATTTGCCTTTGCTTTGGTGGTTCAGCGATGGCGTGAACGCTTAAGCTCAGAGCAGCTTCAAGAGCGCGTGCAACGACTGGTGCAAGAACTGGAGAAAGCCATTGAGTCATGAGCCTGTCGATATCGTGTTTGCCGGGCAGCGCTTGCGCCTATTGCCATCGGGGGCCATCTACCACGCCAATAGTCAAACGCTGTGGGTCGCTGACGTGCACCTGGGCAAAGCCGCTACCTATCGCCGGCTTGGCCAACCGGTGCCCAAAGGCACCACCACAGAGAATCTCAGGCGCTTAAGTGATGACCTTGCGCGTCACGAGGTCTCGCATCTCGTGGTTTTGGGTGACTTTCTTCATGGCCCCCAAGTGCAACAGGCGCCATCGACCCTCATGGCGATTAAAGCGTGGCGCCAAGCGCATGCCCGGTGTCAAATCACACTCATCCGAGGCAATCACGATCATCGGGCCGGCGACCCGCCTGAAGACTTTGAGATCAACGTGGTCAACCAACCGCACATCACTGCCGGCTTAGCGGGTTGGCATGACATCGAGACAAGCCAAGTCACCAAAGGGCAGGGCGTTTTGTTTGGTCACACCCACCCCGTCGTTGTGCTTCGGGGCGGCGCTCGTGAACAGCTTCGCCTGCCTTGCTTTGTGGTGTCAGCGAGCACCTTGAATTTACCTGCTTACGGCGCCTTCACTGGAGGGCATCAACATCGCCCTCGGGCTGGCGAAACCATTTACGTGCTCGCAGACCAAGCTGTGATCCGACTGCCCACACCATCTTCTACCTGAGACCAAGCGCTATGCGCACGGCCAACGACGTGAGCCTCGTGCTGCCAGACGACCCGTGCCACACGCTCGCCACGCGCATCAAACCGGTCTTCTTGTACCCAAGCCGCACCGCTTCGGTGACGCATGAGCAATGTTGTGCAACGAGTCCCGTAGTCTGGGCTGACAATAAATGGGCTCGCTAAGAGGCGTTCGCGTTCAATGGTCAGACCAGTCACCGGCAGCGACTGATCCGGTGCGCCTTCGAAGTCCCGCATGATTGACATGAGATACGCTGTGTCAGGCGTACCGCCTTGCTCAAGATGCGCTCGGACTCGTTGGACCACACGATCGGTCTTTGGCCAGGCGGTATTAAGTGACGCGTTCGATAGCCCGTGCACCCCTGGCTTGATGGGCTGCGCAAACGGCGCTTGATAATTTGAAGCATGCCAAACCGCATGAGGACCATCGGCTAAGACGAGATTAAAACCGTTGAACTGGCTTGCATTTGGGGCAAGCCTCTGGAGATACGATTGGCTGCTGATGTTCTCCAAGAGGTAGCTGCGTGGCAAATCACCACGGGTTGGCGCGTTGGCTTTTTGCTTGGCAGGGTCACGCACGTTGGTCAATAGGGCTAGACGTCCTCTGATATCAGTGGCAAGCCAAGTGCCGCCTGCTTGCAAATCAATACCACCCAAGACAGCGCGGGCCTCTTGCCATGGGCCGATTGGTGTGGCTGGCCGTGCATGAAACTCATCGCGATTGGCCAGCACAATGAGTGGCCAATCGCGATGAGCTTGGATCGCAATTACAGCAAGGCACATCGGCTCTACTCCTTTTTGGCGCGAGGCTTGTTGACAATCGACACGCCGACAATCACCAACAATGCGCCAAGCACAAATGCCGTGTCAAGCGGGTCGTCAAGCAACATTACGCCAAAGGCAACACCAAACAAAGGCGTCAGAAAGGTAAATGCCGCCAGCCGTGAAGCCAGGTAGTGCGTCAACAACCAAAACCAAACCAATAGCGTAAAGAACGAAATCACCACGCCTTGCACCAAAATCGCTGTCACAACGGCTGGCGTCCAGTTGACCTCGGTCTGTCCAGTCACAACGGCAGCCACTCCAAGCACCACAAAGGCCGCAATGAGCTGATAAAGGGTGGTCTGGGAGGCAGGGATGCGGTTTAAGCCTGTGACCCGCAACACCACGGTTGTCGCACCCCAGAGAAAGCCTGCGATTAACCCCAAGAAATCTCCCCAGAGTATGGCTGTACTAATCGTAGGCTGGGTCAAGCCACCCAAAAAAGCCACGGCAATACCCAGAAAACACAGCCCAATTCCAATCCATTGCCATCGCGACAGCCGTTCCTGTGGCAAGTAAAAGTGCAACCCTAGCGCGGTGAAAATCGGCGCGGTGTAGAGAAACACGGCCATGTGTGACGCAGTGGTGTAGCGCAGACCCTCGCCAATGAACAAGAACTCAGCGGCAAATAGGGCGCCGACCACCAAGCCGGCGCGCCAGGGGCCGCGGTGCAAGGCAAACGACACGCCTCGCCCGACCATAAATAACGCAATGAGCAGCATGCCAAGCCCCGAGCGCAGTGAAATCTGCAAGGTCGGTGCGATATCGTCAGCCACGAGCTTGATGAGTGATTGCTGGCCGCCCCACAACAGGCAAAGCAATAGCATGAGCGCGGTGGCTCTGGCATCAAGCGGTTGGCGAAGGTCGCTCATGGATTGGCGCAGATTCGTTATTTTTGTAGGCGCCATTCTCCCACAAGGGGTGCTTGCAACCAACCTTGTCAACAAACGCTAAACTCTGCGCTTGGCGGATTTAACTGAGCATGGACCCATGGCTGCACCCGATTTGACGAGCCCGACAGACAATGCCTGCCTAGCCGACTGGCTCGGGTATCTGGAATCTTTACACCCAAAAGCAATCGATATGGGGCTTGAGCGCGTGCATGCGGTCGCAAAAAAGCTGCCGCTTCAAAGCCCAGCGGTGAAATTTGTCGTCGCCGGCACCAACGGCAAGGGCTCGACCTGCGCCATGCTCGAGGCCATCTTGCTTGCAGCAGGCTGGAAGGTCGGCATGTACACATCGCCGCACTTGATCAACTTTAACGAGCGTGCCCGCATCAACGACACGGTGGCAAGCGACGCTGAGCTCATTGAAGCCTTTAAAGCCGTAGAAGCGGCGCGTGGCGAGATTTCTTTGACTTATTTCGAGTTCACCACGCTGGCCGTTTTGTGGTTGTTTGCACGCGAACCGCTAGACGTTTGGGTGTTAGAGGTCGGGCTCGGCGGGCGGCTTGATGCGGTCAATATCGTTGACGCTGATTGCGCCATCGTCACGAGCATTGACCTGGATCACCAAGATTGGCTCGGTGACACCCGCGAAGCGATTGGACTTGAGAAGGCGCATGTTTATCGCGCCAAGCGCCCAGCGATTTGCGCTGACCCCCAGCCACCGCAAAGCCTGTTAGCTTACGCCGAACAAATTGAGGCTGACCTGTGGCTTTTTGGGCGTGACTTTAATTACGCCGGCGACCGCCAGCAATGGGGCTTTGCCGGACGCCTCGGCCGGCGCAACGCCTTGGC
>SKIZ01000017.1 GCA_007116135.1 Burkholderiaceae bacterium | reverse complement strand
TTAAAAATCAGCGCGCGAGTCAATCGCTTGCGCGAGCTCCTCGGCGCGTTGCATGGTGCGAACCAGCATCGGTACCAAGAGTGCATGGGGCGCGGCACTGACCCCGCGCGCGGCTTGCGCCTCGCGGATTTCCTGCCACTGCTCAAGCAACACCGGCACCAGTCGTAAACACAGGCCAAAGGTCAGTGCCACTTTCTCGGGATGAACCCAGCCTCGACGTCCCAACGGTTCAAGCACGCGCTGCACCACCGCCATCATCTCGGTCACCGAGGTGGTGGCCATCACAGCAAACGCAGCGAACAATAAGGCCAGCAAGCGAAACAGCACCGTGAGCGCTTGGGTCATTCCAGCCAAGGCCCAAACATAAAGCACCACCACAACCACCGTGAGTGCAAGCCATCGCACTTGGCGCCAGGCGTGCCAATCAATGGGCCCGGTGACATGGCGCCAAACGACAAACAATCCAACGGCGGCAAACGCCAACCAAACAGGCTTGTTTAACAAGACAAAGCTGCTAGCCAGACCGAGCAGCAACGCAAGCTTTAAGCCAGCGGGCCAGCGATGCAGCCATGTTTGGGCGCCCAAGGGCTTAAGTGGGTCAGGCCAGCTCATGCCTGACAGCGCTTTTCATACCAGGCGATGGCAGCTGCCGGCGTGGCGTCATGCACCAAGCGGCCCTTATCCATTACCAGGATGCGATCAAAGTCAGCCAACAGTGGCAAATCGTGTGTCAAAACAATTAACTGCTGCGGCAAGGCCTGCAAGATTTGCACCAAGCGGTTGCGATAGCGCAAATCAAGTTGTGCGGTGGGCTCATCGAGCACCATCAAGTCAGGCTCACGGCACAAGGCACCAGCTAAGCTGACCAGTTGTTTTTGCCCGCCCGAGAGCTGCGCGACCGGTCTTTGCGCAAGCTCACTGATCTCCAAAGCGGCAAGCACCTGTTCGATTCGCGCTTGGCGCGCGCTGGCATCGGGCAACAAGGTCTTCAGACCAAAGGCCAAGTCCTCTTGCACCACGGGAAACACAATCTGGTTATCCGGGTTCTGGAACACAAAGGCCACACGCTGGCGAACCGACTTCAAGTCCTCTTGAATGTTTAGGCCATCGATCCAGACTTGACCTTGCGCTGGCGTCAAAAGCCCATTGATGAGCCGCGCCAAGGTGCTCTTACCCGCACCGTTGACACCGATAATGCCGATTCGGTGCTGATCAAGGCTAAGATTTAAGTCATGCAGTACCGGCCGTGCGGTTCGTACAACCGACACCGATTTAAACTCGATTAACATGGCAAGACCGGACCCATCGCTTCGGCTAAGACCAACCAACTACTGGCGATTTATGGAAAAAGTTAACAAAACAGATGAACAATGGCGCGCTATTTTATCGCCCGAGGCCTTCTATGTTACCCGCCAGAGGGGCACCGAGCGCGCATTTACCGGTCAATATTGGGACCATCGCGCCAGGGGCATCTACCGTTGCGTCTGTTGCAATACCGCCTTGTTTGCCTCAGACACCAAGTTTGACGCCGGTTGTGGCTGGCCAAGCTACTTCGAACCGCTTGACCCACAGAACGTGCGTGAGCAATCCGATCACAGCCACGGCATGATTCGCACCGAAGTGCTTTGCAATGTCTGCGACGCGCATCTTGGACACGTGTTTCCCGATGGACCACCGCCCACGGGCTTGCGCTACTGCATCAACTCACTGTCACTGGTTTTTGAGCCGTTGGATGCCGCATGAAGAAGTTTTTATTTGACCTCTTTCCCTTACTGCTATTTTTTGTGGCGTACCGGTTTGCCGATATCTACGTGGCCACCGCGGTTGCCATGGTGGCTGCCATCGGTCAGCTTGGCTACATCAAGCTGCGGCGCCACCAAATCGAGCCCATGCACTGGATCAATTTGGTGGTCATCGTCGTATTTGGCGGCGCCACGCTTTGGCTACAAAACGACGCCTTCATCAAATGGAAGCCCACGGTGCTGTATTGGCTTTTTGCCGTGATCTTGCTAGCTAGTCAGTTGATTTGGCACCAAAACTTGCTGCAAAAGCTGCTTGGCGGCAAAATTGCATTAACCGATACCGGCTGGCGTGGTTTAAGTATCAGCTGGTCTAGTTTTTTTCTGTTCGCCGGTGCCCTGAACCTGTTTGTGGCGTTCTCCGGGTTGTTTAGCGAATCGGCCTGGGTGAACTTCAAAGTGTTTGGCCTGATGGGGCTATTGATCTTATTTGTGATCGTTCAGTCCATGTGGCTTGGCAAGCACATCATCAGCGAACCGGCACAACCTGAGGTGAGATCAGATGACCCAACCCCATGAAATCCTGTTGCGCGAGCGGCTGACCGCTTTGGCGCCAAGCCTGCTGGAGATTGACGACGAATCACATCTGCACGCCGGCCATGCCGGCGCCAAAGGTGGGGCGAGTCACTTTCGTGTCTGGATTGAGGCCGAGTGCTTCAATGGTAAATCCAAAGTGGCACAACACCGCATGGTGTACGATTTAGTCAACGACCTGATGCCGTTTCCCATACATGCATTGGCCTTACAAACTTCTTGCCCTTCCAAAGGATCTTCATGAAACGTCTCACCCTGTTGGCGGCCGCAGCGCTGATTGCTGCACCGATCTATGCCCAGAACATCGCGACCGTCAATGGCCAAGCCATCACACAAGCAGACTTTGACCAGTTCATTGGGCTGCTGAGCTCGCAAGGCGCGCCAGACACCCCGCAGTTGCGCGAACAAGTCAAAGATGAAATGATTAACCGCGCGGTCATGGTCCAGGCTGCTGAAAAAGCGGGCGTCAACAACAAGCCTGCGGTTCAGACCGAGCTCGAACTGGCGCGCCAAGGCATTTTGGTGCGCGCGCTCATGGCTGATTACCTCGAACAAAACCCAGTGACCGAGGCCGATGTCAAAGCCGAGTACGAGAAGCTCAAGGCCGAAGAAGGCGATGTGCTTGAGTACAACGTGCGCCACATTCTGGTTGAAGACGAGGCCACGGCCAACAACATCTTGCAAGAACTGAAAGCCAACCCCGGTGCCTTTGATGAGCTTGCCAAAGCGCAATCCAAGGACCCCGGTAGCGCAGGACGTGGCGGCAGCCTGGGCTGGGCCACGGCTGACAACTATGTCGGGCCGTTTGGGCAAGCAGTCATGGACACACCGGCTGGCCAAATGACTGCAGCGCCTGTGCAAACCCAGTTTGGCTGGCACATCGTTGAGGTGCTCGATAGCCGACCACTAGACTTCCCACCGTTTGAGGAAGTGCGCACGCAGCTCGAAGAAATGATGCGCCAGCAAGTGCTCATGGACTATCAGGAAAGCTTGCGTAGTGCCGCAAAAATTGACTGATATCGACTGATATGAGCTGATGGCACTGCCACAGCCAAAGCCACTGGTTTGATTCAAGCCAGTGGCTTTTTATTCGGGCGCGCCAAGCAAGCGCTGCAGGCCCGCCTCATCGATCACGGCCACGCCCAGCGATTGAGCCCGAGCCAGCTTGCTGCCGGCATCTTCACCTGCCACCACATAACTGGTTTTTTTAGAAACCGACCCACTGACTTTGCCACCAGCGGCCATGATCGCTTGCGCGGCTTGCTCACGGGTCCAGTTTGGCAAAGTCCCTGTCAACACAAAGGTCAGACCCGCGAAATCGGACTGCCCACGACCGAGCTCGGGCGCTTGGGGTTTAACGCCTGCGGCCAACAAACCCTCGATGACCTCACGATTATGGCTTTGCTCAAAAAACCGCAGAATCGAGCTCGCCACCACCGGCCCGACATCGGGCACGGCAAGCAATTGCTCTTGGTTGGCCGCCATTAACTGTTCAATGGTCTTAAAGCTTCGGGCCAAATCACGCGCGGTGCTCTGGCCCACATGTCGAATGCCCAAGGCATAGATAAACCGCTCAAGCGGCGGCTCGCGCTTGGCGGCAATCGCATTGGCCAGGTTTTGTGCTGACTTTGAGCCCATGCGCTCATAGCCGGCAAGCTCCTGGGCGGTTAAGCCGTAGATGTCGGCTAAGCTTTGCACGCGAGCCTTGTCAACGAGCTGCTCAATGAGCTTATCGCCTAGGCCCTCGATATCAAGCGCATTGCGCGATGCCGCGTGAATCAAGCTTTGCTTGCGCTGTGCCGCACAAAACAAGCCGCCGGTGCAGCGCGCAACCGCCTCGCCCGGTGGGCGTTCAATGGCGCTGGCACACACCGGACATTGCGAGACCATCTGAAACGCTTTTGTCTCTGAGCCTCGCAAGGCGAGCACCGGCTCGACGACCTCAGGAATCACATCGCCGGCACGGCGCACCACCACCGTGTCGCCAATGCGAACATCCTTTCTGGCGATCTCATCTTCATTGTGCAAAGTGGCGTTCGTGACGGTGACCCCGCCCACAAACACCGGCGCCAATCGGGCTACCGGCGTAATCGCACCGGTTCGCCCGACCTGCAGGTCAATGCCCAGCAGCTTGGTTTGCGCCAATTCAGCAGCAAACTTGTGCGCTAACGCAAACCGCGGTGCCTTGGCCACAAACCCCAGGGTCTTTTGCGCGGCCAAGTCATTGACCTTGTAGACCACCCCGTCGATGTCATAGCCCAGACTTGAGCGACGCGCCTGAACCTCACGGTAATAAGCCAATAAGCCCTGGGCGCCCTGCACCAACGCATGTTCGGCTTGATTGACCGGCAAGCCCAGGCAAGATAACCAGTCGAGCACTTGGTCGTGTGTGGGTGCCAGGGGCTCACTGCACTGACCCCAGCCGTAGGCAAAAAATCGCAAAGGCCGCGTGGCCGTGACTTTGGGATCGAGCTGGCGCAGGCTGCCGGCAGCGGCATTGCGCGGATTGACAAACACCTTCTCGCCGCGCTGCGCTTGGGCCTGGTTTAGGGCCTCAAAGTCGGCCTGACCCATAAACACCTCACCACGCACCTCTAGCGTCTGGGGTGCGTGCGCGGCTAGGCGCCGCGGAATCGAGCCAATGGTGCGCACGTTATGGGTGACATCTTCGCCGGTTTGCCCATCACCACGGGTGGCCGCCTGCACCAAGACACCACGCTCATAGCGCAAACTGATTGCCAGGCCATCGAGCTTGAGCTCACAAAAGTAGGCAACCTCGGGGCCGTTGAGTTGCCCGGCGCCGCGCAATGTTTGCGCTACGCGTTGATCAAAGGCCAGGACTTGTTCATCTTCAAACGCATTGCCAAGCGACAGCATGGGCACGGCGTGGCGCACCGGCTCAAAGGCGGCAATCGCAGTCCCCCCGACGCGCTGTGTCGGTGAGTCCGGGGTGCGCAATGCCGGGTATTGAGACTCGATGGCCTCAAGCTCACCGATGAGCTGATCGTACTCGGCATCCGAGACAATAGGCGCATCAAGCACGTAGTAGGCGTGATTGTGTTGCTCAAGCGTCTGGCGCAACACCTGCGCACGCTCGACTGCGTCGCCCGGCACCTCGCTCATCGCTTAGCCTGCAAAGACCCGACGCGCGCGGGCACTGCCGGCTGCCAGGCCGGCGGCTTCAAGTTGGGCGTACAGTGG
>SKIZ01000047.1 GCA_007116135.1 Burkholderiaceae bacterium | reverse complement strand
TTCATGCCATCGACTGAGGGGTCGGCCCACAAGAGCCGATTACGACTCGCTTGCTTAATGTTGTTGTAGGTGAACTCACGTTGCGAATAGACCTCATAGTCCTCGGGATGGTCAGCGATCATTCGCTGCGCCATGATCGCTAAATCACGCACAGTTGTGATGTGCTCGGGATCAGGCAGACCCGTCGAGTTTTTAAACACGGTATCGTTCATGCCGAACTCACGCGCTTTTTTTGTCATTTGCTGACCGAACGCTGATTCCGTGCCCGCCAACGTCTCTGCGATGGCGACCGACGCATCATTGCCCGATTGCACCACAATGCCTTGAATCAACTCATCGACCGTCACGGGCATACGAGGCTCAATAAACATCCGTGAGCCAGGGGTTTTCCAGGCAGTCTCGGACACCGTGACTTGTTGATCACGGCTGACGCGGTTCTCTCTCAATGCCTCAAATATCAAATACGCTGTCATGATCTTAGTCAGCGACGCTGGCTCAACAGCAAGCTCCGGGTTCTGCGCGGCAATCGTCTGGCCGGTCACGGCATCGACTAGGATCCAAGCGCGCGCGGCTACCACGGGCATATTCATGGCAGAGACTTCAGTGACCTGGACCAAAGGCGGGCTTAGGCCTGCAGATGTCGCTTGGACGCTTTGTGCCACGCCTTGCATAGGCAGTGCCATCACTGCCACCATGGCAATCCACACGCGCCATCCAGAAATCCAACGAGCCATTTAATCAATCTCCCTTACCGTTTTTGCACTCAAGCAACCACTCGCCATATTACAAGCACTTCAAGCGCGCCTGTATCAGTTCACGCAATATCAGCAGTTTCCCATGGAAAAAATGGCCCGTATTGGGAACAACGACCACGGGCATATCGATGGGTCGCGCCCATTGCATGACCTCCTCTAGCGCCACCACATCGTCATTTTCACCATGAATCACCAACGCGTCAGTAGGCGCCGCCACGTCACCATGGCGAAACCGCAACACCGCCGAGCCAGCCCAAATCACCATATCGGGCAAGCGTTGTTGCGCCTGCTGCCAGCGCGCATACAACTGGGCACCAATGCAAGTGCCAAATGAAAACCCACCGAGCACCCAGGGGGCATCGGCAAGCGCCCGATAGCGCTTGGTGAATTGCTCAACCAAGGCTTGCATGTCATCAGTCTCGCCCTTGCCCTCATCAAAAGTGCCTGCCGATGCGCCAATGCCTCGAAAGTTTGGCCGCAGTGCCACCAAACCATGCTGAACGCACGCACGCGCAATGGTCGTGACAACTTTGTTGTCTCGCGTGCCGCCTTGCGCCGGGTTGGGGTGCAGGACCAGTGCCCAGCCACGAGGCTCGCCCTCAGGCCAATCCAACGCGCAATCGATCACGCCCACGGCCGATTCAAACTGTACAGATTCGCTACGACTACTCATCTACAAGTTGCCATCCCAAAAAATTAAAGTGTCCTCTCAATCCATTGCCCCAACTGCTCAATCAGTCGGTCAGTGGCCAAACGTAACGCCGCGGCACCGGCAGGCGCAGAATTCTCTACAGCGCTCTGGCGCTCGGTCATGCGAAACTGACCCAGCACGCTGCCCTGTCGGGTCAGCACCGCCTGCATCGTCACAACACCTTGGTTTTGCTGCCCGTCTGCCGTGTACACCTGCTCAAACTGCATCAACGAAACCCGCAGCACTGGCAGACCATCACCCAGACTTTGCATCAGCACGGGCCCCTGTAGCGAGAGTTGCTCGAGCAAGCGCTCTCGCAACAAGGTCGCCGGCGGGCTGCTCCATCGGAAAGTGGCATACCGCTGGGGCATACCGTCATCCCCAAGACGCCAGACGACACCATCACTATCGAGCGATCGAGCCGCACCAACAGGCGCCAGCACGATCGCTTGGCGCGGCGCAAGCGCAACCGATGTGGCTTTGGGCGCACCGAGATCGAGCCGACTGGGCTCGGCGCTGCGCTCACCGAAGCCGCAGCCCACAAGCACTGCACTGATAACTGCCATCATCGAACTTCGTATCAAACGCATAGGTCTGCTACTCCTTACCAAAACCTTCAAAGCCAGGCTCGCCCGGACCTGGACGAACCGGGGCTGGACCAAACAGCACCGACTGCGGTGATTGTTCAAAAAAGCGTGCGGCTTCGGTAAATGTGCGCGCAGCCTGAGCGATGTCCTCAAACGCTTGATTGGCTTGAGGCAGGCTTGACGCTTGGAGTTGCGCGACTGCACGCTGCAATTGTGAAAGGCTTTGGGTGGCCATGGCCAACGGCCCGCTAGGGCTATTAAAAGTGTCGATGGTCTGGCGTGCCGCCTCGGTGAGCTGGGTCATCTCATCCGATAGCCGATCAACTTGGCTCAGACTGCGATTGACTTTGGCCATGAGTTCGGGCAAGGCCTCAATGGCCGGCTCCAATCGCACCACCGACCGATTCAAGCTTTCAGTTAATTCGTCAGCCCGAGCCAATAACTCAGAGAATTTTTGTGCATTCTCCGTTGATAGAAATAACCGAATATCATCAAGTACGGCATCTGCATCTTCCAACATGCCGACCCCAAGCGTTTGCAGTTTCTGGAAAAAGCCGGGTCGCATGGGAATCCCAAATGGGTGGGACTCGCTGGTGGTGGCTTTTCGAGGATCATGACCGTCATCTAACAAGTCAATATTAGAGATGCCGGTGACCCCCTGCGTTGCCACTTCAGCCCAAGTGCCGTGAGTAATAGGCGTGTCGGGCAACACACCGATCAGCACCCGGATGAGACCGGGCTGCTGTTGATCAATCGATAGGCCTCGAACCTGCCCGACCGCCAAACCCTGATAGCGCACTTGAGACTGTACCGACAGGCCTGCGACCGGGTACTTTGAAGCCAACTCGTACGTCTCGTAGGTCACGTTCTTGCGGCCAAGCCAAATCGCCAGCACCGCGGCAACGGCGACCAGAACAATCACAAACAAACCTGCGATCAATGCGTGACTGCGGTTTTCCATAAGAACCTATGCTGTTCTGGCACCCAAGGCCCGCTCGCCTCGTAGCCCGTGAAAAAAAGCCGTGATGAAGGGGTGTTGAACTTGCATCACTTCCTCAATCGTACCCTCAACGAGCACTCGTTTCTCAGCCAAGACGGCAACCCTGGTGGCCAAAGCGCCAATCGTATCCAAATCGTGGGTGACCATGATCACCGTAAATCCGAGCTGCGCATGCAACGCTTTGATCAAGGCCACAAACTCATCGGCCCGCTGTGGATCAAGACCGGCGGTGGGCTCATCCAAAAAAAGCAACTCCGGGTCCAGCGACAGCGCCCGGGCCAAAGCGACGCGCTTGACCATGCCGCCCGAAAGATCAGAGGGTCGCAATAGCGCATCCTCGGCCTGCAACCCCACCCAAGCCAGCCGCATCAACACCACATCGCGAATCAACGACTCAGGCAGTGTGTCGAGCTCACGCAATGGCAAAGCAACGTTGTCGTAGACTGACAAGGCTGAAAAAAGTGCCCCTGCCTGAAACAACATACCCCAACGCCGCGTGAGCGCTAAACGCTGCGCACCTCGATACGACTCAACTGGCTGGCCAAACAGTCGAATGACGCCCGCACGGGCCTGCTGCAGCCCCAATATATGGTTTAACAAGGTTGTTTTGCCAGAGCCAGAGCCGCCAACGAGCGCAAGTATTTCCCCACGGCGCACGTTCAGATCAAGCCCCTGATGCACGACATGCGAGCCAAAGGCCGTCGTCAACTGCTCAACTTCGATCACGTTATCTTGGCTCATTCATATCCCTAGCTGCGCAAAGATAACCGCATAAATCGCGTCAATAAGAATGACGCCGGTGATCGCCGTGACAACCGACGCGGTGGTCCCTTTGCCCAGACTCTCCGTATTGGGCTCAATCTTCAGACCGAAGTGGCAAGCCACCAAGGCGATCCATATCCCAAACGTCACGCCTTTGACCAAACCAATGACATAGTTCGTTAGCCCAACGGCCCGGGGCAGCTCGCCAAGAAACCACATCAACTGCAACCCAAGCTCATGGCGCGCAGCCAGCATCCCGCCCAACATAGCCATCATGTCGGTCCATAGAACCAACAATGGCATCACAATCGCCAATGCCAAGACACGTGGCAAGATCAGTCGCTGTCCGTGCGAAATGCCCATGACACGCATGGCATCAAGCTCTTGGGTGACTCGCATGACACCGATTTGAGCCGTAATCGCCGAGCCCGAGCGACCAGCCACCAGTATGGCTGCAAGCACGGGACCTAACTCGCGCACAATCGATACGCCCAGCAAGTTAACGATAAATTTGCCCGCGCCAAACAGGGCAAGTTGCTGGGCCGACAGGTATGAAATCACCACCCCAATCAGAAAACCAACCAACGCGGTAATGCCGATAGCCTGAACGCCAGTGCGATAAATTTGTGCGGATATCTCACGCCACGGGCCACGCCTTGGGTTGGCCAACATCGCCATGAAGTCAAGCAACAAGCCGCCAAGCAAACGCAGCAGCAAACCGCCATGGTGAGCGCCTCTGATGGCCCCCTCGCCTAGGCTGCGCAGCCACCCTAACCAATCCTTGGGTGGCGATGGGATGGGTTGGGACTGCGCGGCCTGCGCTAGCATCTCAAAAAGCTGTCGCTGGCCACTCGATAACGTAATGTGCTCGGGCAACTGTTGGCCCCAGGCATTCCAGAGCACCTGCGCGCCGATTGAGTCAAGTCGCATCGCAGCATCGAGCTCCCATGACGCGCCTTGGACCACCCGCTTGAGCGCTTTGCGTCTGCGGCGCACTTCACCGGAGACAGCCAAGGCGCGCACATCCCAGGCACCCGAGAGTCGGCAGGTGTTTGCCTGCAACGTCAGAGGCGCTTTAGCTTCATGGGCGAGATCGTTGTGATCCATGTGAGATACTACAACACCAGTCAGACGAGTTAATGGTTCTTTATAGCCGATCATGGTCTCTCGCGTTTCGTCCAAGTTACCCGACCCGTCAGCCATGACCGCGTCGCTGCGACTAAGCCTGTCGCAGTTCGCTGACTGCCGTTGGGTCGCATCGACTGGCTCGACCAATACCGACTTAATGGATATGGCACGCAACCGCGGCGCGCTAGCTCGCTGGCCACAATTGCTCGGTGCCCATCAGCAAACCAGCGGCAAAGGTCGCCTCGGGCGTACCTGGCACAACGTGGCTGGCAAGGCGTTGATGTTTTCGTGCGGCTTTCAGTTGCCCTGGCCACACTCAAACCCACAGGCACTAAGAGGGCTTGGGCCAGCCATTGGCTACGCTAGTGCTTGCTCGATCGCGTCGCACCTTGGCCAGTCGCACCGATTGTCGGTGAAGTGGCCCAACGACCTGATGCTAGGAGACGGCAAGCTCGGTGGCATTCTGATTGAGACGAACATTAAGGCAAATTCCCAGTTTGTCATTGTTGGCTTGGGTCTTAACTTAGCCGGTCATGAAGACCTGTCACTCGAACTAAACCGCGAAGTAGCTGCGCTCGATGATGGTGTGGTTGACTATACCGATTTAGTCGCGTCACTGGCACGTACCTGGCACGAAACACTGCATCAAAGCGTTTTGGCGGGCTTTATGCCGTTTCATCAGGGTTTCGAATCACGAGACTATCTGGCTGGGCGCACCATCGACTTGTGGCACCAACAAAACGTGTTGGCCAGTGGTGTCGCCTGCGGCTTAGCCACAGATGGCAGCCTTCAGATCCGTACCGCTGACGGTATCAAAGCTTTCAATGCGGGTGATATCTCTGTTGGCCTTCATCGGGAATGAAACATGAAATTACTTCTTGATATCGGCAACTCCCGCCTAAAAATCGCCACTTTCGATGGTCATTGCGCATCTTTTGTCAAAGCCATCGCGATAGAACCACTGCAGAGATGCCAAATACAGCTTACCGATGTCTTAAGCGCGCTGTCTGGGCCGATCGAGGCCTGTGTGGCTGTTAGCGTCGCCAGCGACGCCACCAACGCGGCTGTTGCTGCTATGGCCAAGGGCTATCCAATCCATTGGATACGTCCAACGGCCAGCCTAGCTGGCATAAAGAACGCTTATCCAAAGCCCAGTGAGCTTGGTGCTGACCGATGGGTCAGTATGCTCGGGCTGAAACGACACTTCAGCGATGCGCATCCGGCCTTGGTGCTTGCCACCTTCGGAACCGCCACAACCGTCGACACCCTCGGTCCAGACGACGAGTTCAAGGGCGGCTTGATATTGCCAGGTGTCACCATGATGCATCAGGCCCTGGCCAAAGGCACGGCACGCTTGCCCGATGCGCCGGGACTGGTCTCAACGTTTCCCACCGATACGGTTAGCGCCATTGCATCGGGCGTGGCTGCAGCACAGGTTGGTGCCGTCATGCGACAACTCTCGCAAGTCCAAGCCCTGCACAAAGAGCCACCCATCCTTTGCGTCAGTGGCGGTGCGTTGCCTGTGATTTCAGCCCACTTGCAGCATGCCATGGGTGCGGCCCCGATACAGGTGCTGCCGCACGTCGTCTTCGATGGCCTCGCCACAATAGCGGCTACAATTAATTGATGCGATCCCTATTCATTATTTTGCTTGTTGCAAACTCGCTGATGTTTGGACTAGCCCAGGGCTGGTTCGGTGCGCCTCGTACCGAACCTGGCCGTCAGCCTGCGATGATGGATACACAGATCAATGCACAAGCGATTCGCATCAGCCCGAACGCGCCAGCAAGTCGTTAATCTTCTGCACCATCCGCTCGGTTGCCCCGATATGACGCGTCACCCAAGCCTGTGCCCGCTTGGCCACTTCTTTGGCGAGCTCGGGCTCATCAAGCCAGCGCTGGAGCTGGACAAAAGCAGCCTGCGCGTCTGCTACCTGGACGACAGCCTGCGCATCGACGGCGCTGCTTAGCGCTTGAGCGAAGTTGTGGGTGTGCGGACCAACGATGACTGCCACGGCAATCGCACAAGGTTCAATAAAGTTCTGGCCACCGTGGCGCTCAAAGCTGCCGCCAACAATGGCAATGTCTGAGGCGGCATAAAAGAAAGGCATCTCTCCCATGGTGTCACCTAACACCACATCGAGTTGTGCAGCATAGGCCGCACCCTTTGGATCATCACGCAGCACAGACCAGCGCGCATAGCGACAACCGGTTGCGTCTAATTGTCTGGCTGCCTCATCAAAACGCTGAGGATGACGTGGGATCAACAAAAACAACGGCTTTTTGCTCTCGGCTCCCAGGGCTTGAGCTTTCAATCGCTGGTCGATCAGCGGCACCATCAACTGGTCCTCGCCCTCACGCGTACTGGCTATGGCCACCACGGGCCGATCGATCTGCTCGCGCCAGTGGCGCCCGGCGTCAAGCGCGACCTGCGGCAACTGAATGTCAAACTTTAGATTGCCACAGACCTCGATCTCAGGTGCACCGACCTCGAATAAGCGCTGGGCATCAGCTGGTGACTGTGCCAGTGCAACTGCGATTTGACGGTAAGCGTCATGCATCAACCCACCGAACAAACGATCAATCCAAACGGTGCGTCGCAGCGACTTCTCCGATAGCCGGGCACTAGCCAATACCACCGGCGTTTGGTTCGCGCTAGCGACTGCCATCAGGTTAGGCCACACTTCACGCTCTATCAAAATCACAATTCGCGGACTGAAGTGACGCCAGAATCGACGCATGGCAGCCTCGAAATCATAAGGCAGCCACTGCAAGGCGACTTGACCCTGATTGATTTCCTGCGCCAGCAGACGCATGGCCTCGGCTCGGCCAGTCGGCGTGAAATGCGTCAGCAATATCGTCTCGCCTTGCGAGAGCAGCGCCTTGATGAGCGGCTTGGCAGCGCGCACCTCGCCCACGCTAGCAGCGTGAAGCCAAACCGGTGGCGCAAGATCCCAGGGCTGGGGATAGCGGCCAAACCGTTCGGCAGACCACAAATGCCAAGCATCTTTGGTTGCGCGCGCGCGCCACAATAGCCATGCCCAAGCCACTGGAGCGAGCACAACCAACAGAATTGAATACAACAAGCGCGGCAACACGAGCTCATTTCCCCCACAATATGATTGATCTCAGTATACGCATAGCGCGCCGGCGGCGTGCCCTCGGTGCTAGCGTCGTGCCAAAGCCTGGTCAACCGCATCAATCACGGCTTGGGCTTGTGGTTCATTGTTGCGCTCACCCAGACTCACAACGTAGCCCGAACCGGTCAGTGGCGTTCGAACCGGCGTAGAGGCTTTGTAAATACCGATCGTATCGACGCCGATGGCTGCTGACAGATGGGTCAGACCACTATCGAGTCCAACCATCACGCGAGCCTGCCCCATTAACTGGGCTAACTCGGTCAGACTCGAACGCGGCTGAACCAATGCACTCTGGCGACCCTTAATCAGGTCGTGAGCTCGATCGGCCTCTTGAGCACTGCCGGCCAACAGCCTTAATTGCAAGCCAGCTAACTGCAGCCTGTCAAACACAGCCTGCCAACTCTTTTGCGGCCACAGCTTGTCATCGCGGCTAGCTGATGGCATCACCACGGCATAGGGTGTTTCGGCTGCTTTGGGCTGCAACCATCGCGACAACCCGAAGTCAGGTGCGCCCTGACTTTCATAGCCCAGGGCCGCGGCTGCGAGCTGGCGCTGACGCGTGACCGCTGGCTGCCAAAACGCAACCCGATGGCGCACATCATAAAAGAGCGAGCAAAGCGGCTCGCGCGCCGAGCGCCAGCCAAGGCCGTGCTTGACGCCACTGGCGGCTCTGACTAAGCCAATAGACTTAAGCAACGCTTGCATATCAATCACCAGGTCGTAATTGGCCGCTCTGATGGTCTGGTTGACTTGCGCGCGCTCGCGTCGTGACTGTTCAGACCACCAGGCTCGCCGCCAACGGCGATGCGCAACGGCGATGACTTGGTTGACAAAGGGATGCCACTGGGCGATTTCGACAAAGGCTTGCTCAACGACCCAGTCAACTTTGATCTCTGGTCTTTGCACAGCCATGTCAGACACTGCTGGCAAAATATGGATCAAGTCGCCCAACGATGAGGTCCGAACGAGCAATACCCTCACGCCTGAGCCTCTAACTGCGCCAACACCTCATCGACGCCTTGCTGCCACGACGGCAACGCCATGCCTAGGGCTTGCGCCAATTTATTGGTCGCTAGCCGTGAGTTGTGGGGCCGGGTCGCTTGAACGACAAACTCATCCGATGTGACTGGGTAGATGGCCTGGGGCTGGACTTTGATGGGCCAACCCTTCTGTCGCGCCTGCTCGATCGCATAACAAGCGTAGCCATGCCAGCTCGTGACACCGCTTGGACAAAGGTGATAGAGCCCCCAGCCTGGCTGCTCAGTCTGGGCAAGACCGCGCCAAAGCAGCAACGGCAAGCGTGCCAACAGGCTCGCAGGCGTAGGCGCGCCGAACTGATCGTTCACAACACGCAGCTCATCTTTGGATTGCGCCAGCCTGAGCATCGTCTTTAGAAAGTTCTGACCGTGGACGCCAAACACCCAACTGGTGCGAAAGATCCAGTGTGCCGCACTCGCGGCTTGCACCTCATTCTCTCCGGCGAGCTTGCTGCGACCATAGACTGACAAAGGTGCCACCGAATCAGTTTCGGTGAAAGGCTCATGGCCGCGACCGTCAAAGACATAATCGGTGGAATAGTGAATCAGCCCGATCCGCGCGGCGCCAGCAACGCGCGCAATCACCCCGGGGGCATGCGCGTTAATGGCAAATGCAAGCTCTGGCTCTTGCTCGGCTCGATCCACCGCCGTGTAGGCCGCTGCATTGACAATCAGGTTCGGCTCGGTCTGCTCAATCAAACGCGCCAACGCGTCTGCCAAGCCATCGCGCTGACAAAGGTCTAGTTGCGCGCGCGAGGGCGCAGCAACAATCTGCGCCGCTGGCAAAAGCGCCTGCCAGGCGCCGCCCACCTGGCCACTGGCACCGATTAGCAAAACTCGGGGTTCATTGTAGGTCGTCAACATGGCGCCATTGTAAGGCTTGCCTTTGCCTCACAGCACCAAAATGACCACGCCAACAGCCAACAAGAGCAGCAGTGAAATACGCTTGATGTGATGCGCATATCCTTGCAGCGCCCGAAAAAAGAGATAGCTACCCAAGGCGGTTGCCAGCATGTAGAAGGGCAACATCGTGCCGGTGTAGACCAACTGCTCAACGCTTAGAGCGCGGTTAAAAAACATGACGCCAAGCACCACGACCTGGGTAAACGCAAAGTAAACCGTAAAGAAGGTACGAAAGGCCGCTGGCGAATAGCCCGGCGCAGACATCATATAGAGGATAAAAGGCGGGCCGCCAATGGCAGCGATACCGGTCAAGGTGCCGCTCGAGACGCCCGCAAGCGTGTCTTGCAATCGCCCCCGGGCTCCTTTGTAAATCCAGCCCGACAGCAGCACCAGCGAGAGCACAACGACAATGGCAGCAACCAAACGGCGCACCATCTCGGGGTCCAGCACATTAAGTATCATCCAACCAATGGGCACCCCAAGGATGGCTGGTGGCACCATACGCCGAATCAAAGGCCAGTCAATCTCTCGCCAAACAGCCGGCAGCATTTGTATGGTGCCAATCATATTGATGAGCACCACGACTGCCAACATGTCGTGCGGGGCAAGGTAGAAACTAAATACCGGGGCCAAAAGCAGCCCGCTGCCAAAACCGGTAAAGGCTCGAATCAGCCCACCAACAGCAGTCGTCACCATCATGACGACCAACATCGTCATGCTCGGAAACAGGGCACTCCAGTAATCAACCATATGGGGTCAAGACCATGCAGCCCGAGCGCTTAGCGCCCGCGAAATTGCGGTGTGCGTTTTTCAGCAAACGCCCGTTTGCCCTCTGCGTAGTCTTCGCTATCGAAACAGCGCTTGAGCAGCTGCTGCATCAGCTCAAGATCCGTGTCAGGTGGCAGTTTTTGAAACTCCCGAATCATTTGCTTGCCAACCTGCAGTGTCAGCGGCGCATTGGCGGCCACCCGGTCAATATAGTCCTGGACCGTTTGATCAAACGCCTCGGTATCTGCAACGAGCTGCACCAAACCTTTTTGCAAGGCCTCTGCTGCGCTAAAGCGGCGCCCTGACAAAAACACATCAAGGGCATTGGCTGCACCGATGGTCGTCACCAAGTTACGGATCGCGCTAAAGCGGTAGCCCAAACCGAGCTTGCCCGCGGGCAAAAAGAGCGTGCTGTCTTGGGTCGCAATACGAACATCACAACACAACGCCAGGTTTAGCCCGCCACCGACGCAATAGCCTCGGATCTTGGCAATTGTCGGCTTGGGGAAGTGATAGAGCGCATGCTGCGCACCCTCGGCGACTCGCTCGTACTCGGCAACCGCATCGCTGGTGGTGCGCAGCTTCTCGAACTGGGCAATATTGGCGCCAGAGACAAATGCCTTCTCGCCTGCGCCAGTTAAAACCACAACCCTGACCTGATCGTCGTTCTCAAAGCCGGCCAACGCTTGCGCCAGGCCAGACCACATCTCGTATGACATGGCATTGAGCTTGGCTGGATCGTTAAACGTGATCCAGCCAACTGTGTTGTGTTTTTCAACGATCAGGTTTTGCATGGGACAGGTCAGTTACCAAATAGATTACGGTAGCCGTTTATACCGTGTTCCAGATGTTCGCGCATTGCTTGTCTGGCCATATTGGCATCTTGACGCTCAATGGCATCGACAATGCGTTCGTGCTCGGCATCGACTTCTTCTAGGCGCGAGGTCCCCATGCTTCGAAAACGCAATGTCCGCACTGCATCGCGTATCACCGAATCGAGGTGACCCATAATTCGGGTGAAATAGGGATTGTTAGAGGCCTGCGACACCGCCAGGTGGAAATCCACAGCCGATTTCGCCCCGGCCTCCCAATCCTGGTGCTGCCCGCTTTGACGCAGCGCCTGCTTGATCGCTTCAAGCTGCGCGCTCGTGCGATGCGTGGCTGCCAAGGCAGCTGCACCAGCCTCGACTTCGACTCGCAAGCGGTAGACGTCGATGAGCTGCTTGAACTCCAGCAGATCGTCTTGTTCGATCTCAAACGGCCGGTTCTCGATGTCTTGCTTTACAAAGGTGCCGACACCGTGGCGCGTCTCGACCAAACCGGTTAGCTTCAATCGCGCAATGGCTTCGCGAATCACGTTGCGGCTGACCCCAAACTGCGCACCCAGGGCTTGCTCAGTGGGCAAGCGCTGACCCGGGCTTAGCGTTTCCTTGAGGATTCGATCACGCAACTGCGCTGCGATCTCATCGGCCAGATTGTCGTTTCTAGCCAGCGTATCAAAGGCCGCCACGGGTTTGCTCATCGACTGGCGGCGGTTCTCTCGGCTATGTACCGTACGTCCGAATCCATTCATGCTTGACCCCCGTGAACCGACAGGGTATGGATGCTGCTGCTCATACTACAATCCCCTATGCTTAATTGGTTTTAGGCTTACACGAGCGTTACAACGCTTCTGTAATAATCATATACACCTTTGGCCACAAATCTAGTAGGGTTGTCCAACAACTCGAATCCAATCGATTTGACCAGAGCTCATTTTTGACCTTCTTATGCGGGTTTTCTCATGATCATCGTCACCGGCGGCGCAGGTTTTATTGGCAGCAACTTCATTCACGAGTGGCTCGAACACCAAGATGAGCCGGTGATCAATCTGGATAAATTAACGTACGCCGGAAACCCAGAAAATCTTTCAGTTTTTCAAGGTGATAGCCGCTACAAATTGGTGCACGGGGACATCGCAGACACCGCCTTAGTCAGCGGTCTTTTGAACGAATATCGACCCCGGGCGCTCATTAATTTTGCTGCTGAATCTCATGTGGATCGATCGATTCACGGGCCTGGTGATTTTATTACCACAAATATAGTAGGTACATTTCACTTGCTGGAATCGGTTCGTGGCTTCTGGGACACACTGTCATCAGACAACCAAGCGGCCTTCCGTTTTCTGCACGTCTCTACAGACGAGGTCTATGGCACGTTGGCGCCCAATGACCCTGCGTTTTCCGAAACCAACCCGTACCTGCCCAATAGTCCCTATGCCGCCAGCAAAGCGGCTTCAGACCATCTGGTTCGTGCTTGGCACCACACCTACGGTCTGCCGGTCTTAACCACGAATTGCAGCAACAATTACGGTCCGCTGCACTTCCCGGAAAAACTCATTCCATTGGTCATTTTGAACGCCCTGGCTGGTAAACCGCTACCTATCTATGGTGATGGGCAACAGGTGCGCGACTGGTTGTTCGTGCGCGACCATGCGCGTGCCATCATGCGAGTCCTGCAAGACGGTCAGCTCGGCGAGACGTACAACATTGGCGGCAACCAGGAAAAAACCAACCTCAGTGTGGTTCAAACCATCTGCGACCACCTGGATCGGCTGCGGCCCAAACCAAATGGTGAGTCCTACCGCACGCAAATCACATTCGTCAAAGACCGACCGGGTCACGATCGGCGCTACGCCATCGATGCTAGCAAGATCAAACAAGCGCTAGGTTGGGAGCCGCAGGAAACATTTGAGTCTGGGTTAGCGCAAACGGTTCAGTGGTATTTGGATAACCCGCAATGGGTTGAGCATGTCGCAAGTGGCGACTATCGGCGATGGGTTGAGGAGCATTATGGTCAGTGAAGTCACACAAACGCGCAACAATCGGCGCGGCATTATTTTGGCGGGCGGCTCGGGCACCCGTCTCTACCCGATCACGCAAGGTATCTCCAAGCAGTTGCTGCCGATCTACGACAAACCAATGGTCTATTACCCATTGACCACGCTGATGCTCGCAGGCATCCGAGATGTCTTGTTAATTTCAACACCGCAAGACACGCCGCGCTTTCAGACGCTTCTGGGCGATGGCAGCCAATGGGGCATGAACATCGAATTTGCCGTGCAACCATCCCCGGACGGGCTTGCACAAGCCTTCATCATTGGTCGCGACTTTGTTGGCGGCCGGCCTAGCGCGCTGGTGCTTGGTGACAATATTTTCTATGGTCATGATCTGGTTCGTCTGTTGCAAAGCGCCAATAATCAAACGCATGGCGCCACTGTTTTTGCCTATCACGTGCATGATCCGGAAAGATATGGTGTTGTGGCGTTCGACGACAAGCAGCAAGCCATCAGCATCGAAGAAAAGCCGCCACAACCCAAAAGTAACTATGCCGTCACTGGCCTTTACTTTTACGACAACCAAGTCTGTGATATCGCCGCTTCGATCAAGCCCTCAGCCCGAGGCGAACTCGAGATTACCGACGTCAATCGACACTACCTGCAGTCGCATGAGCTTCAGGTACAAATCATGGGTCGTGGCTACGCCTGGCTTGATACCGGAACGCACGACAGTTTGCTTGAGGCCTCAAGCTTCATCAGCACCTTGCAAAAGCGCCAAGGCCTCATGGTCGCTTGCCCCGAGGAAGTGGCTTTGACCGAGGGTTGGATTGATGCGGCTCAGATCGAGCGGCTGGCTGCGCCACTGAAAAAGAATCACTACGGCCAGTACCTGCTGTCGCTCATAAACCAACGGACCTAATTGCCATGCCTTACGACGTTCAAACCACCGAGATCCATGATGTTTTACTGTTGACGCCTAAAGTGTTTGGTGATGACCGCGGATTTTTTTACGAAAGCTTTAACCAACGGGACTTTGCCCAGGCGACTGGCCAACAAGTCACCTTCGTACAAGACAACCATAGCCGTTCGAAAAAAAACGTCTTGCGCGGGCTGCATTTTCAGACGGCTCAACCGCAAGGCAAACTGGTTCGCGTCACTGCCGGCGAAGTCTTCGATGTGGCGCTGGACATAAGACCAGACTCACCGACCTGTGGCAAATGGACAGGTCATCGACTTAGCGACGAGAACAAGCAGCAACTCTGGGTGCCCGCCGGGCTTGCCCACGGGTTTGTGGTGCTAAGCGAGTTTGCTGAGTTTCTTTACAAAACCACCGACTACTACAACCCCGAGTACGAACGCAGCATTGTCTGGAACGACCCGGATCTGGCCATCGCCTGGCCAATCGATGCGCCACCTACGCTATCGGGCAAGGATCAACCGCAAAACGCGCTGACCTTTAGAGAGTGGCTCGAGCAGGCGCGCTAGTGAAATACCCCTGCATCACCGGGACCGATGGTGGTGACTTGCCCTTCGTTCATCCACTGTGGCCAGGCTTCCATGGGCCATTGGGCGCGTCGATACTGCCCGTGGACAATCCCGAGCCACTGGCGCAGCAATAGCGCTGGCATCCCGAGCTCGACCACCTGTTCTGGCTGACGGCCGCGAAATCGCAAACTCACGCCCTGCTGCGCCTGCGTCAGGTCAACTTCATAAACCAACCACTCACTGACAGACTGAGCGCGCTCAGGCGTGACCGGCGCTTGCTGTTGCGCCTCAGACTGTTGCTGGTGCGTCGTGGCTGCAGCCTGCTGGGCGAAAGCTTGCTGCAGCTCGGGCTCAGGCGCCTGTGCTGTCTCACGCTCAAGCATACCGGCCAAATGGGATACGAGCCGATCCAACAAGCGTCGCGTTAGCCAGAGAACCACGACCTGATTGTTTGGTAGCTCACTGCTAACACGCAGCCGGTCCTCATAATCGACGAATTCGGTTGTGAATCGCTGAGCGACTGACATAGGTTCTGACCCCATCTGAGAAGTTCGATATGATGCGCCAAACGATTTTTGACAATGCAGCGCTTGGTTTGAATTTTATCTTCCTTCGCTTAAATCCTAGACAAAACATATGTCCAAACACATCGTGGCTGCCATCTCTTCACACGGCTTAGGACACCTTGCGCAAATCGCACCGATTATCAATGCCATGTATCGGCAAAGCGTTGCAGGGCAAAGGCCAGCATTCACGTTGCAAGTGCGCGCGCAGCTGTCCCAAGACGTGCTCAGAGAACGTATCGAAGCGCCATTTACCTGCTGTGGAACTTCAGATGATTTTGGGATGGTTATGCACGACGCGCTGCGGGTCAATCTGACACAAAGCCTTGCCACCTACGCAAAACTGCACCAGCATTGGTCTGAACACACCGAGCGCGTCGCAAGCGAGCTTGCCAGTCATCAGGCGCAGGCGCTTATTGCCGACACGCCCTACCTGACAGTGGCCGCTGCCAAAGCGCTTGGTATCCCTAGCGTGGCGATCTGTTCCTTAAATTGGGCCGACATCTTGCACGAGTGTGTTCGCCAGTGTCCAGGCGCGCTCGAAGACGCAGGCTTATCGCACACTCGGTTTGAGCAAATCATCGATCAAATCCATAACGCATACGCCAGCGCCGATTTGATATTGCAACCAGCGCCAGCGATGCCGAGCCGACGCTTACCTGTCAAAGCCATTGATCCGCTGATGCAAGCGCCACAAGAGGCCGACCGCGCCGCGCTACTGACATCGATCGCACAACACACCGGTCGCCATTACCAAGCGCAAGACGTCTGGATTGTACTGACCAGCATGGGCGGGCTCGATTTGCCGCTAAACCCAGGCAACTGGCCTAGGCACGCTTATGGGCGAGAGCTCCTCTACTTGATGCCCGCCGCCATGGCCGGCGCATGGCCACACACCGCACCGTTTGCGCTTGAGTCGATGAGCTTTGCACACATGATGGCTAGCTGTGACCTTGTCTTGACCAAGCCGGGCTATGGCATGTTTGTCGAAGCAACCGCATGCGCCAAACCGATCGTCTTGCTGGCGCGACCACAATGGCCAGAGAGTCGTTATCTGATCCAATGGCTTGACCAACATAATCGAGCCCTCGAAATAACCGATCAGCAGATGGCAAGCGGAGAGTTTGCCTGGGCACTTGAGCATCTTTTGCGAACAACGCCCGGCGTGCCAAAGCGCTTCGACGGTGCCAATCAGGCCGCACACGCCATCTTTGAAACACTTTGGTCAAGCCAGCATTAAGTCTCGCGCCAAAAAGTCAGCTGAGCTGCGTCTTGATCCTCAACGCCCGGGTGCACCAAACTGCTAGCTCGCACGCCCAATAACCGAATCCGGTCGTGCCATTGAACCCGCCGCAGACAGTCCGCTAACGCTTCTCGCAATGCTTGAGCCGATTGAATCGGTTGGGGCAAACTGATGTCACGCGTGACGACCGAGAAATCAGCGAACTTCACTTTAATCCCAACCGTGCGGCACAACAGTGACTTGCCAACAAGATCGCGCGAAACCCGGTCACACAATTCATCTGTGATTTGCGTCAAGGCCGCCTTGTCGTAACGCACGTGCAAATTGTGCTCAAAGGTGGTCTCGCGACTTAGTGATTTCGGCTCACGGCTAGTCACTAGCGGCCTTTCGTCAATGCCATGGGCGGCCTCATGCAGCCATTGACCGTATTGATGGCCAAACTGTTGCAACAACAGCGCCGGCGAGGCCTGTGCGAGCTCGCCGATGGTCTCAATACCCAAGCCTTTGAGCTTGGCTGTGGCTTTAGGGCCGATACCATTGACCTTGCTGACTGCCAGCGGCCAGATTCGGGTTTTAAGGTCGTCAGCTGTCAGGATCGCCAAGCCATCAGGCTTATCAAGATCAGAACAAATCTTGGACAAAAGCTTGTTTGGTGAAACGCCAATCGAGCAAGTCAAACCGGTGGCATCGCTTACGGCTTGTTTAATTTGCTGCGCCAGCAATGCCGTGGGCTCAGCACGGGCAGTTAAATCAAGGTAAATCTCATCAATGCCACGGTCTTCAATGACATCGACCACGCTCGCCACAGCCTGTTTGAATAGCCGTGAATAGTGCCGATACGCCTCGAAATCGGTGGGCAATAGCACGGCATCAGGGGCCAAGCGGGCGCAGTGCATGAGCCCCATGCCTGAAAAGACGCCTAGCGCCCGTGCCTCGTAGGTTGACGTTGTGACCACCCCGCGGCCGACGTAATCGCCGAGTCGGCCATACGTATAGCCCCCATCTGAGCCACTCACAGGCGGTGGCACGCGTCGCCCGCCCACCACAACAGCGCGCCCCTTTAGCTCGGGATAACGAAGCAATTCGACCGATGCAAAAAATGCATCCATGTCCAAGTGAGCAATTCGCCGTTTGGCAGTCATCTCGGGTGCGACCCATGAAAAACTGCTGCAACCATAGCAGCAGCCAAACCCTACACCGAAGTGTATCGTTATCTTCAATACGATCGACTCGCTCATAGGCCTTTAAGTCACCTGCGACCCCCTTACCCATGATTTCTAATGGGGCCCAAGGTCAGACACCCGCCATTTACGGCTACATTTAAAGTAATGCCAACTGTCACTAGTGATCGATTGATGTCCGAAACCACCAAACCTGCCCGTGTTGTCGCTGTTATTTTGTGCGGTGGTTCGGGTACGCGCCTGTGGCCCTTGTCGCGCAATGGCCAGCCTAAACAGTTTTTGTCCTTCGACGCTGGAGAAACCCTGTTTGAGCAAGCGCTCAAGCGCGTCACACCACTGCCATCATTAACGCAATTACTGGTTGTGACCAATGAACAGCAGCGCTTTGTGGTGTCTTCGCAGCTAGATGCGGTCCGATGCTTGGCACAAGCGCGTTTGATATTGGAGCCCGAGGCGCGCAATACAGCGCCAGCCATCACACTTGCCGCGCTTGGTGCCATGGAGCACGACGAGGACCCTGTGTTGGTGGTGTTGCCCGCTGACCAACTGATCGGCGATGCCGATGGTTGGCAAAACGCTTTAAACCAAGCCATCGAACAAGCAACAAACCAAGCCATGGTTGTGCTCGGTGTACCCGCTGACAAGCCACACACCGGGTACGGCTATATTGAAAGAGCCCGTGTGGCTCAAAGCGGTGATGTCTTTGAGGTCACTCGGTTTATTGAAAAGCCTGATTTAGAAACAGCCAAGCGCCTGCTCGATTCGGGCAATTATCT
>SKIZ01000188.1 GCA_007116135.1 Burkholderiaceae bacterium | reverse complement strand
GGCAAAGAAATCGTCTCGACCGAGGAGATGCGCGATCGGGTCAAAGCCGCCGCAGACGCCCGCACAGACGAGAGCTTCTATATCATTGCGCGCACCGATGCCATCGCGGTTCATGGTGTGGACGCGGCAATCGAACGCGCACAAGCCTGCGTGGCTGCAGGTGCGGACGCCATTTTCGCTGAAGCTGCCTACGACCTGCCGACCTATGAAAAGTTTGCCAAAGCGCTTAGCGTGCCGGTGCTGGCTAACATCACGGAGTTTGGCAAAACACCGCTTTTTACCGTCCAAGAGCTGCAATCAGTGGGCGTGGGCATGGTCCTTTATCCTCTGTCAGCATTTCGAGCGATGAACAAGGCCGCCGAATTGGTCTACCAAACCATCCGCCGCGATGGTCACCAGAAAAATGTCGTGGACATGATGCAAACGCGCGATGAGCTGTACGACCGCATTGGTTATCACGAGTACGAAGAAAAACTCGATGCCCTCTTTGCTCAATCAAAGTCCTGACCCCAACATCGATAGATAGGAGTTCGCAATGGCCAATTCACCCAAGACGGCTAGCAAGAAAGCCGCAGCGCAACCCGCTGTGACCCCCAAGCCCAAAAAATCTGTCGCCTTGTCTGGCGTGGTGGCAGGTAACACCGCGCTTTGCACGGTCGGGCGCACGGGCAATGACCTGCATTACCGTGGTTATGACATTCTGGACTTTGCCGATATTTGCGAGTTCGAGGAAATTGCACACTTGCTCATCCATGGCAAATTGCCAAACAAGTCCGAACTCGCGGCCTACAAAGAAAAATTAAAAGGTTTGCGCGGACTGCCCGCGCAGGTACAAGCCGCGCTCGAAGCGCTGCCAGCAGCTAGTCATCCGATGGACGTGATGCGCACGGCCGCCTCGGTTCTCGGCTGCGTGCTTCCCGAAAAGGAAGATCACAACCTTCCTGGTGCACGCGATATTGCTGACCGTTTGATGGCAAGCCTCGGATCGGCCCTCTTGTACTGGTATCACTACAGCCACAACGGCCGAATCATTGATGTCCAAACCGATGATGACAGCATTGGCGGTCATTTCTTACACCTGCTTCACGGCAAAAAGCCCGACCAAGACTGGGTGCGGGCGATGCATACCTCACTGATCCTATACGCCGAGCATGAATTCAACGCCTCGACCTTCACCAGCCGCGTCATTGCAGGCACGGGATCGGACATGTATTCGGCCATCACCGGTGGCATCGGCGCGCTGCGTGGCCCCAAGCACGGTGGCGCCAACGAAGTTGCCTTTGAGGTGCAAAAGCGCTATGAGACGCCCGATGAGGCCGAAGCCGATATCCGTCGCCGGGTTGAAAACAAAGAGGTGGTTATTGGATTTGGTCACCCGGTCTACACCATCTCAGATCCTCGCAATGAGGTCATCAAAGCGGTGGCCTTGCGGTTGTCGAAAAAAGCCGGTAGCACCAAGATGTTTGACATTGCAGCGCGACTCGAATCGGTCATGTGGGACGCAAAGAAAATGTTTCCCAACCTCGATTGGTTCTCCGCGGTGTCTTATCACATGATGGGTGTACCAACGGCAATGTTCACGCCCTTGTTCGTCATTGCGCGCACCGCAGGCTGGTCTGCACACATCATTGAGCAACGCATCGACAACAAGATCATTCGTCCAACAGCCAACTACGTCGGCCCTGAAAACTTGAAGTTTGTGCCGATTAACCGTCGCAAGTAGTGAGCGCTTGATCTGTGCGGCACTTGGCCTGCTCGCACAGATCGCTACGGGCATCACCGCGTTTTTAAGAGGCCCCTTTTGTCGAGACTGTCATGAATACTGCACATCGAAAGCCACTGCCCGGCACTAGCCTTGATTACTTTGATGCGCGCGAAGCGGTTGATGCGATTGAGCCTGGCGCCTACGCCAAACTGCCTTACACCTCGCGGGTGCACGCGGAAAACCTGGTTCGTCGCTGCGACCCCGCCATCCTGACAGATGCGCTGACACAACTGATTCAACGACGCCAGGACATGGACTTTCCCTGGTTTCCAGCGCGTGTGGTGTGCCACGACATCTTGGGCCAAACGGCGCTAGTGGACTTAGCAGGACTGCGCGATGCCATTGCCGCCAAAGGCGGTGACCCAGCCAAGGTCAACCCAGTGGTACCTACCCAGTTAATTGTCGATCACTCATTGGCCGTTGAGTGTGGCGGCAATGATCCACAGGCGTTTGAAAAAAATCGCGTCATCGAGGATCGGCGCAACGAAGACCGGTTTCACTTCATCAACTGGACCAAGAAAGCATTCAAGAATGTCGATGTCATCCCGCCTGGCAACGGCATCATGCACCAGATCAATCTGGAGCGGATGTCACCGGTGATCCATGCCATTGACGGCGTGGCATACCCAGACACGCTCGTTGGCACAGACAGTCACACGCCTCACGTTGACGCGCTTGGCGTGATCGCCATCGGTGTAGGCGGCTTGGAGGCCGAGAGCGTGATGCTCGGGCGCGCCTCTTGGATGCGCCTGCCCGATATCATTGGCGTACACCTGACTGGAAAGCCGCAACCGGGCATCACCGCAACCGATGTGGTCTTGGCATTAACGGCATTTTTGCGAAACGAAAAAGTAGTATCGGCTTATCTGGAGTTCTTCGGTGAAGGCGCCTCGCACCTGACACTTGGCGATCGTGCGACGATTTCCAACATGACACCAGAGTACGGTGCCACCGCTGCACTGTTTTATATCGATCAACAGACGATCGACTACCTGCGCCTGACCGGACGCACCGAGCAACAGATCAACCTGGTCCAGACGTACGCCAAGCAAGCTGGCCTTTGGGCTGAGAGCTTAAAGACTGCGCAGTATGAACGCGTCTTGACGTTCGACCTGTCATCGGTGGTGCGCACCATTGCCGGTCCATCGAACCCGCACCGGCGCGTCTCAACGACCGACTTGGCAACGAGCGGGATCGCTGGCATCGTTGAAAACGAGCCCGGTCTCATGCCCGATGGTGCAGTCATCATTGCTGCCATCACCAGCTGCACCAACACCTCCAACCCGCGAAACGTCATTGCCGCGGGGTTGCTCGCGCGCAATGCCAACGCGCGCGGCCTATTGCGCAAGCCCTGGGTCAAGAGTTCCCTGGCGCCAGGCTCTAAGACCGTCGAACTTTACCTGCAAGAGGCCAACCTGTTGGCTGAATTAGAGAAGCTTGGTTTTGGTATCGTGGCCTTTGCCTGCACCACCTGCAACGGCATGAGCGGTGCACTGGACCCAAAGATTCAGCAAGAGATTATCGACCGCGACCTTTACGCCACGGCGGTGTTGTCGGGCAACCGCAACTTTGACGGTCGAATCCATCCTTACGCCAAGCAAGCGTTTCTGGCATCACCGCCTTTGGTGGTGGCTTATGCCATTGCGGGCACGGTGCGCTTTGACATCGAGAAAGATGTCTTGGGTATCGATGCACAAGGTCAGCCTGTCACCTTAAAAGATATCTGGCCAAGCGATGCCGAGATTGACGCCATCGTGACCTCAAGTGTCAAGCCCGAGCACTTTCGCAAAGTGTACGAGCCGATGTTTACCGCAAGCGTTCAAACAAACGAGTCGATCAGTCCGCTCTACGAGTGGCGTGAGCAAAGCACCTATATCCGTCGTCCACCCTATTGGGAAGGCGCGCTAGCTGGCCAGCGCACCCTCAAGGCGATGCGACCATTGGCGGTACTTGGCGACAATATCACCACGGATCACTTGTCGCCATCAAACGCCATCTTGGCCGATAGCGCGGCTGGCGAATATCTGACCAAAATGGGGTTACCCGAAGAGGACTTCAACTCTTACGCAACCCACCGTGGCGATCACTTAACCGCCCAGCGAGCCACTTTTGCCAATCCGAAGCTAATCAATGAGATGGTCGTGGACAACGGTGAGGTCAAGCAAGGCTCGTTTGCACGCATTGAGCCAGAGGGACAGAACACCCGCATGTGGGAAGCCATTGAAACCTACATGAGCAGAAAGCAACCGCTGATCATCATCGCCGGGGCAGACTACGGGCAAGGATCGTCACGCGATTGGGCCGCCAAGGGTGTTCGCTTGGCCGGTGTTGAAGCCATTGTTGCCGAGGGGTTTGAACGGATTCACCGCACCAATCTGATTGGCATGGGTGTCTTGCCGCTTGAGTTCAAGCCTGGCGTCAATCGCAAGACGTTAAACATCGATGGCACAGAAACATTTGATGTCGTCGGTGAGCACCAGCCACGCACGACACTGACGCTGGTGATTCATCGGCGCAACGGCGAATCCATCGAAGTGCCCGTGACCTGTCGCTTGGATACGGCTGAAGAGGTATCCATTTACCAAGCTGGCGGTGTGCTGCAACGATTTGCACAGGACTTTTTGCAGTCGGCTAACGCCGCCTGACTCTCAAACGGAGCCAATGCCATGACTTACGCACCGCAAATCAAAGTGCCGGCAACCTACATGCGCGGCGGCACAAGCAAGGGTGTCTTTTTCCGTCTGCAAGATCTGCCTCAAGCCGCGCAAGCGCCCGGCAAAGCCCGTGATGCGCTACTGATGCGTGTCATCGGCAGTCCTGACCCGTATGAGAAACAGATCGATGGCATGGGCGCTGCGACTTCAAGCACCAGCAAAACAGTGATCCTGTCAAAGAGCTCGCGCGCCGATCACGACATTGACTATCTCTTCGGACAAGTCTCGATCGACAAACCGTTTGTCGACTGGAGTGGCAACTGTGGCAATTTGTCAGCTGCTGTCGGACCGTTCGGCATTGCCAATGGCTTGGTTGACCCCAAACGGATCAACCCCAACGGCATCACCACGGTGCGCATTTGGCAGGCCAACATTGGCAAGACGATCGTCGCGCACGTACCCATGATCGACGGCGAAGTTCAGGAGTCTGGTGACTTCGAACTCGACGGCGTGACCTTTGCCGCTGCTGAGGTGCAGCTCGAATTCCTTGATCCAGCCGCTGACGAAGATGACGGTGCAGGTGGCGCCATGTTTCCAACGGGCAACCTCATCGACGAACTTGATGTGCCAGGCGTTGGCAAGCTGCAAGCCACATTGATCAATGCCGGCATACCCACGATCTTTCTGAATGCCGACGCAGTAGGCTTTAAGGGCACCGAGTTGCAGCAAGACATCAATGGTGACGACAAGGCACTGCAAATGTTTGAAACGATTCGCGCCTACGGGGCAAAACGCATGGGCTTGATTGACGACGTCGCGCAAGCGGCAACGCGCCAACACACACCCAAAGTCGCCTTTGTTGCCAAGCCGCAGGACTACACAAGCTCAAGTGCCAAGCCCGTCAAGGCAACCGAGATTGACTTGCTGGTTCGCGCACTCTCGATGGGCAAACTGCACCACGCGATGATGGGCACCGCGGCGGTGGCCATTGCCACGGCTGCTGCTGTGCCTGGCACTTTGGTTAACTTGGCAGCCGGCGGTGGTGATCGCCAGAGCGTGCGGTTTGGCCACCCTTCTGGCACCTTGCGCGTCGGTGCCCAAGCCGAGCAAGTCAACGGCCAGTGGGTGGTGAAAAAAGCCATCATGAGCCGCAGCGCCCGGGTCTTAATGCAAGGCACAGTTCGCGT
>SKIZ01000054.1 GCA_007116135.1 Burkholderiaceae bacterium | reverse complement strand
CGAAACGCTTGATAGGGTGCGTTGCGCGAGTGCGCCGAACCGAGCTTGACGGGATCTTTGCCGCTGCCAAAGTATTCCGAGGTCTGTAAGGCAGCAATGCCCAAGCTTGCGCCAAGCATGGGCACATCAATGTGTGTGCCTTGGCCGCTTTGCTGGGCTTGGCGCAGTGCGCAGACCACTGCGTACGCGGCATAAAGACCCGCGGAGAAATCCGATATAGGCACGCCGCATTTGACCGGTTCGCCACCGGCTTGGCCGGTGATGCTCATGATCCCGCTCATGGCCTGCACCGTCAGATCAAACCCCCCTTCGCTCGCGCGTGGCCCGGTTTGACCGTATGCCGAGATCGAAGCCATGACCAATCGCGGATTTAACGCTTTAAGCGTGTCATATCCAATCCCAAGGCGCGTCATGACACCGGGGCGATTGTTCTCAATTAACACATCGGCTGTCTCTACCAATGATTTGAACTGCGCCAGATCAGCTCGATCTTTCAAGTCCAGCGTCACCGAGCGCTTGTTGCGATTGAGCGAGGCGAAGTTTTCACTATAGCCATCGTTAATCGGTGGCCAACTGCGCAGCGTGTCGCCGCCCTTGGGGTTTTCAACCTTAATGAGATCAGCGCCCATGTCGGCCAACAACAAACCACAAAATGGTCCGGCCGCAACATTGCACAACTCAATGACCCGAATGCCTTGTAGTGGTGTGGACTGCAAAGTTTTACTCCTCAAAACGGGTTGGCTTGCAAGCATGCGTCAATGTTATTCTCAATCCCAACCGAATAGGACTGACCTTTCGCATCAACTGACCACCGACCTTTGAAGCAATCCGCTGGCCTGACCTTCACTGATGTATTGCTGCTTGCCATGGTAAGCCTGGCATGGGGTTTTATGTTTCCCGTCATGAAGCTCGGGCTAGAGACCTATCCTCCGATTACCTTTCGTGGCTTGTCCGTCTTTATCGGCATCCTGACGATGGGCGCCTATATGCTTGTTCGAGGGCAGTCCTTGCGCGTGCCTTTGGCTGAGTTTCGCAAAGTGTTTGTGATCAGTCAGTTCAACTTGACCGGCTGGCAACTAGGCTTGTTGTTTGGCATTTTGCTGCTTGGCGCAAGCCGCTCGGCCATCGTTGGTTACACCATGCCCGTGTGGGCATTTGTCACAAGCATCCTGCTCTATGGCGGCACAATCAGTGCGCGCGGCGTCATCGGTGTGACGCTAGCGATCCTGGCTGTCGTTGTGATGACCCTAAACGATGTCTCGCACTTTCTGGCCGCACCCACAGGACTGCTGGTTTTGTTAATTGGTGCCATCTGCTGGGGCGCGGGCACCGCGATGACCCGTCACACGCCCATGAAAATGAGCAACGAGGCCATGGCATTTTGGGGGTTCATGAGCACCATGCCCATCTACATACCACTGACCTATTGGCTAGAGGGGCATTTGTGGCGTTGGCCAAACTTCACAGAAACTTGGACGATCCTATACGGCGGCCTGGTGTCATTTGCCTTTTGTTATGTGGTTTGGTATCGCCTGTCGCGCAGGCTGCCACCGGTCGTGAGCAGCCTGTCGATCATGCTCGTGCCGGTCATTGGCGTCATCAGCAGCGCCGTGACTTTGGGTGAACACGTCAGCGCGCTCGATTGGCTGGCGCTGCTGATTATTTTGCTGGCCATGGCAGTGGTGTTACTTCCTGCACATGTGCTTGGCTTTAAGCGCCCTGAACAATCATCATATTGAAGTCAGCCGCGCCCTCACGCTCTTTCTTGCCGGCCTGATACTCCGCCGAATTGTAAAAAGCACGTGCCTGCTCCATCGAGTCAAACTGCAACACAACGACGCGCGACCAGGGAAAGGCGCCTTCCATAATCTGTGTGTCGCCACCTCGAGCCAGATAGGTTCCGCCGTACTTCTCACACGCCTCTTTGGCTTTGACCATGTAGTTTTTGTATTTGTCCTGATCTGTGACATTGACCATCGCAATAATGTAAGCCGCCATTTCCTTCTCCTTGATCATCGTGCTTGTTGATTTAAGAATGAACCCAACATGAATCGAGCGTACTGCTTAGTCAAGCGCGTGTGCGTGTCACCAACCAAACGCCAATGACCGTCACAAACGTGCCAAGCGCCACCCACAACGTCAATGCCTCATCAAACAAAATCCAGGCCATCACCGCAACGGTCGGTGGCGTCAGATAAATCAAACTGCTCACCCGGGTTGCGGCACCTTGTCGCAGCAACACAAACCACAGGCTCATGGCACCGATCGACAAAAGCAGTATGCTCCAAAGTAACGCACCGACGAGCTCAACGGTCCATTGCACCTCGATTGGCTCAAACAACAGCATCAATAAGGCACTTGCAACCACACACGCCCCATACTGAATAAGCGTGCCGGCTCGCAAATCAAACATCGGACAAAATCGTTTCTGATAGAGCGTACCTGCTGTAAACGACAACAGGGCAACGAAACACAAAATCACACCCCAGGCGGTTACGCCGTCAAAGCCGAGTTTGTCGCTAAGCACAATGGCCACGCCGGTAAAGCCAAAGATCAAGCCGGCCCATTGCCGCGCACTGACCTGCTCGGCAACCCGGGCGGCCAAAAAAGCGGTCAAGACGGGTTGCAGACCAACGATGAGCGCCGCCAACCCAGCCGGCATGCCCAACTTGATCGCCGTCCAGACCCCACCGAGGTAGCCAACATGCATCAGCAGTCCCGCCACGGCAATATGGCCGCTATCAGCGGCTTTGGGCCATGTCGGTCGCCACCACATCACAAGCGGAATCATGATCGCCAGCACACCGGCAAATCGCATCGTCAAAAAGGTCATCGGATCGGTGTAGGGCATGCCATATTTGGCCACGATGAAGCCCGTACTCCACACCAGCACAAAAATCGGACCTACCCAAGCAATCGAAAGCGTCGGCACCTGCTAAACCCAACCTGGCGATGCTGCATCGCCTATATGTTTATTTGAATCAGATCGCGCTCAAACCACATTGCAAAATAAGCCCAGGCCGTAAAGACCGATCTGTTTTGTCTCACTGCGCCACAGTATATAGGCTCAAACAATCAACCGGCCCAATCCTAGCGCTCAGTCGAGAATGATTCCTATCACCATGCTTGAGACGTCGATTGTTTGACCATGATCAATAAACCATCGGGCCAAAGTGTTGGGTATTGCACAAAACGTTGACTGACTTCCCTATACTGAAGCCGTCTAAGAGTGCCAATCCGGGCTTTCAATATTGTGGTTTAGCAACAGGAGTCGTCATGAAACCAACCCGCCGTCAATTTATCGCTCTATCAGCCGTCAGCGTCGCCTCACTGGTCAGTGCGAAAGTGGCGTTCGCTCAGCCCATGCTCGGTGAAAACGAGCCGCAAGCACTCGCTCTTGGTTACAAAGAAGATGCCAACGAGGTCGATCGTGCTAAGTTCGCCAAGTATGAAGATGGCCAACGTTGCGACAACTGCCAGCTCTACACCGCCAAAGACGCCGACACCGGCGGCTGTAGCATCTTCCCAGGCAAGTTAGTCACAGCCGCAGGCTGGTGCAATCTTTGGGTAAAAATGGCTGGTTAATCAAACAGTTATAGAAAAGGCCGCTGCCGAGTCAGCGGCCTTTTTTTTTGCCAGCCGCGTCTTTCTCGGCATGCCCCAAGGTTCATCGCCAAAACTAGGATCATCCGTTAGAATCAAGACACATCGATTTTCTAGGAGATGTTTGTGAAAAAGTTTCTCGCAGCCGCGGGCGTGTCATTGTTCGGCTTAGCCGGCGGACTTGGCTCAGCGCACGCCATCAACGTCAATACGCAAGAGATGATCTCGATCTGTCAAGACAGCGCCGAGTCTGCGCAAAACTTCTGCAACGGCTACGCGCAAGGCGTCTACGACATGTATGTCTCAAACATTCATCCGACGCGCAACCCGGCATTTATTTGCTTTCCAGATCCAGGGCCATCGCGCGCTGAAGTCATCAAGGGTTTTATCGCTTGGGCATCTGGCCAACCCCAGTTCAATGGGCTGCCGGCAGCAGACAGCATCATGCGTTATTTGGGTACAAGCTACCCTTGCAAGAAATAAAACTCGCGAGCGGTTAAATTGATACAAGGATAGAAGATCATGACTAAATTAAAACGTGCGATGATCGCCGCGCCTTTGGTTGCTGTATTTGCCATCAGCGGCTGCGGCAACATGACCCAGAGCCAACAGCGCGAGCTTTCTGGCGGCGCCATTGGTGCCGCGGCTGGCGCCGGCATTACGGCACTAGCTGGTGGCGCAGCCATTTGGGGCGCTGTCGGTGGTGCCGCACTCGGCACGCTTGGTGGCTACCTCTACGACAAGCACGAAAACCAATAAGTCCATCAGGGCTTCAAAAAGCCTCGCCTGCGGCGAGGCTTTTTGTTGTGCTCACCAAACCTAAGGCTGATTTGATCCATTCGTGGTACTTTCTTGGGGAGCGCCACCATAGAACCCAAAATGAAAGAGAGTTGAGACGCATGAAGATCACGACCACTGACCGAGTCGCACACTGGATTGACGCAAAGGTCTTCTCTGATGCCAGCGCACAAACGCAGGCCGTCTTTAACCCGGCCACAGGCCAAGTGATTCGACAGGTTGAGTTGGCAAGTGCGGCAACCGTCAGACAAGCGATTCAAAGTGCTCAAGCTGCCTTTGCGCCCTGGGCTGACATGCCACCGATTCGGCGCGCCCGGATCATGAACCGCTATCTGCAACTCTTGAACGAGCACAAAGATGATCTGGCCAAGCTCGTGACCGAGGAGCATGGCAAGGTCTTTTCCGATGCTCAAGGTGAAGTCATGCGCGGCATCGATATTGTCGAATTTGCCTGCGGAATTCCGCAACTACTAAAGGGCGACTATACCGAGCAAGTATCGACCGATATCGACAACTGGACCACACGCCAGCCGCTAGGCGTGGTGGCAGGCATCACCCCATTTAACTTCCCCTGCATGGTGCCGATGTGGATGTTTCCGGTTGCCATCGCCTGCGGCAATACCTTTATCCTAAAGCCAAGCGAACGCGACCCGTCGGCTGCGCTGTTGATGGCCCAACTGCTAAAAGAGGCTGGCCTGCCAGATGGCGTCTTTAATGTGGTTCAAGGCGACAAAGTCGCTGTAGACACGCTGCTGGCAGCGCCAGAGGTGCGAGCATTGAGTTTTGTTGGCTCAACGCCGATTGCGCACTACATCTATCAGACCGGTGCGGCGCAGGGCAAACGAGTGCAGGCTTTGGGTGGCGCTAAAAACCACATGATCGTTATGCCAGACGCCAATTTAGACGCAGCAGTCGATGGCTTGATCGGTGCGGCCTACGGCTCGGCCGGTGAACGTTGCATGGCAATATCTGTGGCGGTGCTCGTGGGCGAAATTGCCGATCAAATCATGCCGCGGCTTGCACAACGCGCCCAACAGCTTAAGATTGGCAATGGCATGCAGCCTGAGGCCGAAATGGGTCCGGTCATTACAGCAGCGGCCAAGCAGCGCATCGAAGACTATATTGCCGCCGGCGTTGACCAAGGCGCGACACTCGTGGTCGACGGCCGGGGCGTGCAAGTGCCCGGGCATGAGCAAGGTTTTTTTGTCGGTGGGACGCTCTTTGATCATGTCACACCCGATATGACCATCTACAAAGACGAAATCTTCGGGCCAGTGCTGGTGTGTGTGCGCGTAGATTCGTTTGAGCAGGCCGTGCAACTCATTAACGATCACGAGTTTGGCAACGGCGTGTCTTGCTACACCAGTGATGGTCACGTGGCCCGCGAGTTCGCGCGGCGCATCCAAGTGGGCATGGTGGGAATTAACGTCCCTATTCCCGTTCCCATGGCATGGCACGGGTTTGGCGGCTGGAAGCGCAGCCTGTTTGGCGATATGCACGCTTATGGCGAGGAAGGCGTGCGCTTCTACACCAAACAAAAGTCAATCATGCAACGCTGGCCCGAAACCATTGCCGCTGGCGCCGAATTCGCCATGCCAGTGGCCAAATAAGCGTTTGTATAACGCTTATTTGAGCAAAGCGGCCACACGCTTGGCCAGTCGCAAAAGCGCCAGATCGCTGCCGGCTGGGCCAAGCAGTGAAACGCCATAAGGTTTGCCCTGATCAGTCTCTAAAGGAATGCTGATCTGTGGCAAGCCCGATAAGCCAGCCACACAAGTAATGCGCATGGTCTGCATGCGCACCGCATCGACACCAGCGGCATCAGCGTTTATGGCCGGGGCGGTGCTAGCCGAAGACGGTAAAACCGCCACGCCGTTGACACCGACCATTTCTCGCACCCGCGCTTTAATGAGCTCAATCTGTTGCCATGCCGCCTGCGCCGCCGATGGCGTCACTGTGCTGGCAAACTGAAAGCGCTTGGCCACCGCCTCACCCATGTTGGGCTGGTGCTTTTGGATCCATGCCCCATGCACTTGCCAGGCTTGGTGTGCGCTGGCGACGTGATAGGCTTGACGCCAATCTTCAAGCGTTTGCGAGGGCTCCAACAGCTCAGTCTGAGTCGCACTTAAATTCAGTACCGTCTCCAGCGCCGTTTGGACTCGCTGCAAACCGGACCTGAGCTCAGGCTGCGCCAAATCCCAAACTGCAGGCCAGTACAAAATCTTTTCAAAGGTGTGTTGCGTGGCTGGCAATAACACCTCACCGACTTTCTCAAACACATCGACGTCACTAGCTAGCCACGTCAAGGTATCGAATGAGGGCTGCAGTGGCAGCACACCGGCCATTGGCAAACTGCCGTGGGTGGTTCGCAGACCCCAAATGCCGCAATAGCTCGCAGGCACCCGGGTGGAGCCGCCGGTGTCGCTTCCCAACGCAAAATCCACCAGCTGCGCGGCCACAGCAGCGGCTGAACCGCTCGAGGAGCCCCCTGGCACACAGTCGGGTGCGCGTGAGTTCAGCGGTGTGCCATCGTGCGCATTGTCGCCATTTAAGCTGTAAGTCAACTCATCGGTAATCAGTTTGCCGCATAGCGTGGCGCCGGCATCAATGAGCGACTGCACGATCGGGCTCGTTAAGGTCGCCGGTTCATGCGTTTGCAACCAGACCGGATTGCCAAAGCCTGTGCGCCAGCCAGCCACATCATAGATATCTTTGACGGCAAAGGTCAGGCCGCTTAAGCGCCCGCCGGTTGCGCCATCGATTACAAACTTGCCATGCTCAACCCAAGCATTGGCATGATCTTGAATAAAAAAATCCCTAGCTGTTGAAATCATAAAGCGAGATACCACCATCGAGTCAGGTCAAAAGTCGGGCCACTAAAAACAAGTGCCGAACGCTCAGGTCTGTGATGCACGACCCCACGCAACGACGCGCTGGGTTTGGGTGCCCAAGCCCTTTGCGCCGAGCGTCATTACGTCACCAGCCTTTAAAAATTGTGCCGGCTTTAAACCCATGCCCACGCCTGGCGGTGTGCCTGTGATGATCACATCACCGGGCATCAGCGTCATGAACCTGCTGACGTAACTGACGATTTGCGTGACGTTAAAAATCATTTTGCTGGTGTTGCCGGTTTGCATGCGCTGGCCGTTGACATCGAGCCATAGGTCAAGGTTGCCGGGATCACCAACCTCATCGCGAGTCACCAGCCAAGGGCCCAACGGACCAAAGGTGTCGCAGCCCTTGCCCTTGTCCCACGTGCCGCCGCGCTCAAGTTGAAACGCCCGTTCACTGATGTCGTTAGCCAGCACATAGCCTGCCACATGATCGAGCGCCTGGTCTTGGCTGACGTAGCTCGCTCGCGTACCGATGACCACACCGAGCTCGACCTCCCAGTCGGCTTTGGTACTGTCTTGCGGCAGCACCACATCGTCGTCAGGTCCCTGAAGCGATGAAATCGCCTTGGCAAAAATGATCGGCTCCGTTGGAATGGGCAAACCCGTTTCCTCGGCGTGATCGATATAGTTCAAACCGATCCCAATGCATTTGCCGATGTGGGCAATCGGGCAACCGAGTCGGGGTTTGCCAGAGACCGCTGGCAAATCATCGGCGTTTAACTTGGCTAACTGCGCCAAGGCATCATGGCCAAGCTGCGCCGCGCCAATATCGGGCACAACATGAGACAAATCACGCAACTGACCCTCGCCATCAATTAACCCCGGCCGTTCAGTGCCTTGCTTGCCATAACGAACCAGTTTCATGATTGCTCCTTGGTATGAGGGTGGGGATCACTAGGTCTCAATAGCCGATGACCTGACCGTCACGACGGGTATCTGAACCGCCAACGTAGGCAACCGTCTCGCCGGCGTGCGCAGGCAATTGGGCGATCAGTTGGGCGCTGCCAAACTCCAGGCTGTTGATCGGTAGCACTTGGGGATCATGCCCCATGCCTTTAAGCGTCTCGATCACACTGGCTGGCCACTGGGCTTCCATGATGAGATCGCCCGCATCGTTGATGCGCCAACGTGGGGCATCAGAGGCTGCCTGCGGGTTTAGACCTTCTATCACATGACGCAGCGTCATCTGCAGATGACCTTGGGCCTGCATATTGCCACCCATCACGCCAAAGGCCATGTGTGGCTTGCCGTTGCGCGTCATAAAGGCCGGGATGATCGAGTGCAGCGGCCGTTTGTTTGGCCCCACGACATTCGGGTGACCGGGTTTGAGCGTAAACGCCATGCCGCGATTGTGTAGCGATATGCCGGTGTGCGGCACGACCACACCTGAACCAAACCCTTTGAAGTTCGATTGGATGTAAGAAATCATGCGGCCATCGGCATCTGATGCGCACAGATACACCGTGCCGCCCGAGCTAGGCTGACCTGGCGGGTACTGTTGGGCTCGCTTTAGGTCGATGAGACTTGCGCGTTGACGCAAGTAATCCTCATCGAGCATTTCATGGACATGAACCACCATGGTTTGCGGATCGCCGACATGCTCATGCAGATCAGCAAACGCCAAGCGCATGGCCTCAATTTCGAGGTGCGCGCGCTCGGCAGAACCGGGTTTGGTTTGGTCATAGGGCAAATGCTTAATGATGCCCAGTGCAATCAAGGCCGCAATGCCTTGACCATTAGGCGGTATTTCATGGACCGTGACGTCCTTGAAATCCAGCCCAATCGGCTCGACCCACTCGGTTTGGTGTGCAGCCAAGTCAGCTGCCGTGAGTGCGGCACCGCATTGGGCGGCAAACGCATCAATGCACAAAGCCAGCCGGCCCTCATAAAAGGAGCGCCCACCGGTTCGCGCGATTTCACGCAAAGTGACCGCCTGATCAGAAAACCGCCAAATCTCGCCGACCTTGGGTGCGCGCCCATGCGGCATGAAGACCTCAAAGCCAGGCTCTTTGGCCAAGTCCAGTGTCGCTTGATGCCATTGCTGGGCAATCACCGGTGACACCGGGAATCCGTCCATGGCATGGCGAATCGCATCGACGAACAAGTCCTCAAACGGCAAAGCACCGAAGCGACTTGAGAGATCGGCCCAAGCGGCCACCTGTCCGGGCACAGTCACCGTGTCCCAGCCGGTCTTGGGCATACCACTAAGTCCTTGGAAACGCTCGAGATTCCAGCGAGCTGGCGAGCGCCCGCAGCCATTCATGCCATGCAGTTGTTTGCCGTCCCACAGAATCGCAAAAGCGTCACCACCGATGCCATTCATGACCGGCTCGACCACCGTTAAAGTGATCGCAGCGGCCAAAACCGCATCGATGGCGTTACCACCGCGCGCAAAAGCGGCCGCACCGGCCTGAGAGGCCAGTGGCTGCGAGGTCGCGATGAGGTTTCGGGCCAGAACCGGTTTGCGGTTAATCGAGTCAAACGAGGCTAGCTCCATGCAACATCACCTTACTATTCTTTAAAGACGTAAGGATAGGCGATGGCCAGCCTTTTGGCTACAGCGCCCTTAGTCCATGTGCAGGCCGCCATTGATATTGATGTCTTCACCGGTGATGAAACTGGCGCCATCGCTACACAAAAAGCCAATCACTGAGGCGATCTCTTGTGGCTGGCCCAAACGCGCCAGAGGCGTTTGAGCAATCGAGTCTGCCCCGCGGCGCTTGACCAAATCGGTGGTCATCGGCGTCTCGATGACGCCTGGCGAGACGGCATTGACTCGGGTACGCGGTGCTAGCTCACGAGCCAGTGACCGGGTCAAGCTGATCAACGCACCCTTGGTCGCGCTGTAATGCGCGTTATAGAAAGCCCCCCGATGCGCAGCCAATGAGGCTAAATGCACGATCGAACTTTGATCTTTCAAGTGTGGCAGCGCGCGGCGGCAAACATAAAAAACGCCATCAAGGTTGATCGAAATCGTTTGATGCCACTGCGCATCAGTCATTTCGGCAAACGGGTGTGCGAAGTAAATGCCTGCACTTGGCACCAGAAAATCAATGCCACCAAAGCGCTGCGCAGCCAGACTCACAAGCGCATCAGCATCTTCGGGCTTGGTGCTATCGACAGCCAGTACCGCCACACGCTCAGGTGCCACACCGAGGTCTTGGTCAACAAACGACTGCAGTGATTGAGCATCAATGTCCGAGAGCACCAGGTTAGCGCCCGAGGCCGCAAAAAGGCGTGCCACCTCGCGCCCAATACCTCCGTTTGCACCTGTGAGCACCAAGGTGCGCCCAGAAAAGTCAAGCCTCATGCTCATTGTCAGTCTCCTAAACCAGCATCGACAAGGGGTGTTCGATCAATGCCCGCAGAGCAGCCAGATAGCGGGCCCCTACCGCACCATCGACTGCGCGATGGTCGATCGAGAGCACAACATCCATCACCCGACCCACCACGACCTCGCCATCCTTGACCAGCGCCACGGCCTTGACGCCACCAACGGCCAATATGGCAGCCTGCGGCGGGTTGATAATGGCATCAAACTCATCGACGCCGAACATGCCAAGGTTGCTCACGCTAAAGGTGCCACCCTGGTATTGCGAGGGCTGCAATTGGCTGTTGCGCGCTAATTTGGCCAGCTCACGGATCTCTGCACTAATACGCGAGACGGGCTTATTGGCGGCGTCTCGCACGATTGGCGTATACAACCCATTGGGGGTATCAACGGCTACCGAGATATCGACGCGCTCGAACTCATGGACACCGTCCTCGCGCCAAGACACATTCATTTGTGGCACTTGGGCAAGCGCCACGGCAGCAGCGCGCACCACAAAGTCGTTAATCGACACGGGCGTCTCGCGTGCGGCATTGATCTCTTTGCGAAGCGCCAGTAGCGCATCGACCTGACAACGTGCGCGAAGGTAAAAATGCGGCACCTCGGACTTGCTTTGTGACAACCGTTTGGCGATCGTGCGGCGCATTGAATTGGGTCGCACCACGCGTGCCGGCGCATCGTCTTCGATAGCCGCAACGGCAACTGCGCCTGTCAAAGCCTTGGCAGTAGGTGTCATGTCTTGCGTGTCTTGCGTGGTGTCTTGTGCCTGCACCTGTTGCACGACGTCATGCTTGGTGACTCGCCCCTTGGGACCGGAGCCCGCGACCGTGGCCAGATCAATCCCATGTTGCTTAGCGAGCAATCGGGCCACCGGGCTTGAGAAAATCCGCGCACCGCCCGAGCTTGATTGAGCCGCTGGCGCTTGAGCGCTCGCCGGCGCGGGCACCGTGGGTGCGACGCCAGCAACAGGTGCCGGGCTCGCTGGTGGCGCAGCAGGCACTGCTGCCGGTGTGGCTGCAGCACTGGCTAAAGGCTCAGGCGCTTGCGCATCGTCAAGCGTTTCGCCTTCGGCTAAAACCAACGCAATGGGCTCGCCGACTGCCACTTCCGTGCCGTTGGCCACGAGCAACTTGCCAACCACCCCGCCTTGCTCGACGGGCAACTCCAAGACCGCCTTGTCGGTTTCAACATCGGCGATGCTCTCGCCGGCCTGAATTGAATCACCTTGCGCTTTGTTCCAACTCACAAGGGTGGCGTGCGTGGCATTGGCCGCGACCTCTGGCATCCGTATTGTGTATGGCATCTCTTTTTACCCCAATCCTTTCTCTTGCATCAGGCGCTGCAACCCAGCCACGACCTCTTCGGTACGCGCACATGCCGCACGCTCAAGCACCTTGGAGATGCTTGGCGAAGCTTCGCCGCCAGTCACGCGCATGACCGGCGCATCGAGCCAGTCAAAGTGACGACGCTGAATCTCATCAGCTAGCCAGCCGCCGTAAGAAGTGCCAATCGAGCCTTGCTCGACAATAAGCACCGCGTTGGTCTTTTCAATGCTGCGCGCCACCGTGTCCCAATCGAGACTGGCTCGGTCAAGCCAGCGCAAGTCGATCACCTCGGCATCGATACCGGCTTGTTCAACGGCCTCTAACGCATGATTGACCATCGATAAGTACGTCAAAACGGTGACTGCCCCACCTTCGCGGCGCACCGCTGCGCGTCCCGGTGGCAAGACATAATCCAGATTTTTCTCAGGCACCAAGCCCGCGGTGTTGTAGAGATCGATATGTTCAATCACCAAGACCGGATCCTCGCACTGCAAGGCCGCATTCATCAAACCAATATAGTCAAACGGGTTTGACGGTGCCACAATGCGCCAGCCCGGGCTGGTTGCAAAAATACCTGCCGGGTCCATCAAGTGCTGTGATCCGTAGCCCGAACCCATGGCCACTTTGGTGCGAAGCACCAGTGGCACCGGATTATCGCCACCAAACATGTGGCGCGCCTTACCGATCTGGTTAAAGACCTGATCGCCAGCGACCCACATAAAGTCCGGATACATGAACTCCACGACCGGTCGATAACGTCGGTCCATGGCCATCCCACCACCGAGCCCGGCAAAGGCGGCTTCGCTAATCGGGGTGCCAAGCACCCGGTCGCTGAAGCGATCCTTCAAACCACGCGTGGCACCATTGGTGCCGCCTTTGAGCCGGTGAATGTCTTCACCGAGCAAGACAATGCGCGCATCAGACTGCATCCGATGCCCCATGACGTCGGCGACCACGTCAATCATCTTGCGCTCAACCATCGGTTCGCGCACGTCTTGGGGCTCAAGGACCTGTGCGTTGTCAAATTCACTTAAGTCGCCGCGAATCCCGACATCACGAAAGTCTGGGCTTGGCCAAAGTTCAGGCCGGATACGTTGTTTGCCCTCTAACTCTGGGTCTTTTTCCAGCAACTCAGCAGCAACCTCGTTCATGACGCTTTGTACGTGGGCACGCAATTGATCGACAGCCTTCTGTGTGAGCAACTTGCGCCCAATCATGCGTTGAGCCAGATAAGTCAGCGGGTCGCGTTCACGCCACTGTTGCTCTTCTTCTTTGGTGCGGTATCCAAAAGCACTACCGGGAAATGGTCCGTTTTGATGGAAGAACCGGTAGACCGATGCCTCGATGATGGTCGGGCCTTTGCCGCTGCGCATGTGTTTGAGCGCCTCTTGCGTGGCCAGATGAACGGCCAGCGGATCCATGCCGTCGACTGACCAGCTTGGGATGCTGAAGGCCTGCCCGCGCGCGCCAAGGCGCGGCTCGGCGGTGACTTCCTCGATGTGGGTCGAGACAGCGTAACGATTGTTCTCGATAAAAAAGCACAGCGGCAGCTTCCAGGCCGCTGCCAAGTTCATGGTCTCAAGCACAGGGCCAATATTGACCGCACCATCGCCAAAATAGGTGATCGCGACATTCTTGGTCTTGGCATGCCGGTTTGACCAGGCCGAGCCGGCTGCCAGCGGCACCCCACCGCCGACAATGGCATTAGTACCAATGGCACCGGCCTCAAGCCATTGCAGGTGCATTGAGCCGCCGCGGCCCTTGCAAAACCCCGGGGCCAAGCCAAGGATTTCGGCCAAGGTGCGCTTGAGCATGTCGCACACCGGCGCACTTAAGGGTGCGGCGGGGTCAAGCTCGCCGACCGTCAGGTGGGCCAAAGCCTTAGCTAAAAACTGGTGATGTCCGCGGTGCGAACCGTTGACCTGGTCTTCTGAAAACAGCCCCACGATCGAGCCTGACGCCCCACCCTCCTGACCGATACTGGAGTGTGCCGGCCCGTGCACCAGGCCCTTGGCAGCGAGCTCCAGTACCGTTTCTTCAAAGGCGCGAATCACGTGCATGCTCACAAGCAACGTGCCAAGACGCGCAGGATCAGCTGCCTTCCAGTCCCGCTCGGTAGGTACTAATTGGACCCAAGGGGCGTGTGAATGTAGGGGTTTAATCGAGGGCATTACTCAAATATCCTTTGAATAAAAGGCAATTGCATCGAATCCGATACGCACGCCTTACGTTGTGACTTTAAAACTGTCGGCCGTCCAGCCACCATCGACAACCATCGCGTGACCAGTCATATAACTTGACGCATCTGAGGCCATGTAAAGCGCGACATCTGCCATTTGCGCAGCACTGGCTAACTTGCCCAGCGGAATACGCGCTTCTAAAGCCTCTTTATCAAGTGTCCCACGCGAGACAAGTTCAGTCAAAAAGGGCGTCTCGACATAACCCGGGCACAGTGCATTGACGCGCACCCCGTGCGTGGCCCACTCAGCGGCCAATGACTTGGCCAACGCCACCACGGCGGACTTGGTTGCGCAATAAGCCGCGCGGTTCGGCGCAGTCGTGACACCATAGATCGAACCCATGAAGATCATGTTGCCGCAGCCTTGCTCGATCATCTGCCTGGCACTGGCTTGTGCACAGAAAAACACACCGTTCAGATTGATCTGCACCGTTTGCAACCACTCCTGCTCGCTGACCTGCAGGCTTGGCTTGTTCATGCTGATACCGGCGTTATTGATCAAGACGTCGAGCTGCCCAAAGGTCTGCACGATCTCTTGGACCGCCTGATTGACTCGGCTGACATCGGTAACTGACCCAACCAACGACAAGCAACGCGCACCACTTAAGTCAAGCTCGTCTTGAGCTTTAGCCAATGCCTGGGCATCAATGTCGAATAAGGCCAAGCGCGCACCCTGCTTGGCAAACGCATGCGCCATGGCCAACCCCATGCCCTTACCGGCGCCGGTAATCCAGACCACTTTGTCACTTAGGTCAGCAAATTGCATCGGCTCAATCACTCCCCTTCTGAAGCAGCAAATCGCATGCACGCTCGGCTACTGCCATCACCGCGGCCTGGGTATTGCCCGAGACCATCGACGGAAAGACCGATGCGTCGACCACACGCAAGCCAGTCACGCCATTGACCCGCAGTTGCGGATCTACCACTGCTGTGGCATCACTACCCATGCGGCAGGTGCCAATCGGGTGATAGATCGTCTGACCATTGAGCCGGGCAAAATGCAGCCATTGCTCATCGGTCTGAATCTCAGGCCCAGGACTCATCTCAGCCTCAATGTATGACGCAATCGCCGGTTGGGCCATCAATTGACGCACAAGTTGCATGCCCTTGATCAAAGTTTGCTGGTCCGCTTCGGTGTCTAGAAAGTTAGGCTCAATGGTCGGTGCGACCGCCATATCGGCTGACTCAGCGTGAATACGACCCCTCGAGGTTGGACGCAACCCCGTGACACCCATGGTCATGCCTGGCAATCGATCAAGCTCTCGCACGGCGGCATTGGCGTAACTCGCATGCATAAAAAAGCACTGCACATCTGGGGTGATCGATTGCGGGCAAGCCCGAACAAACCCGTGCACCAAACCAGTTCCCAACGTCAAAATCCCGCGACGCTTGAAGAAATACTTCAACACCGCAGGCAACAAGGACAAGCCACGCGTGGTTTCATTGAGTGTTTGCAGCCCTCGCACGCGCCAATTCATCCGGGTCGCGTAATGGTCGCTGTAGTTCTCACCGACCTCAGCACTGGCATGCACCAACGGCACACCAATGCGCGCGAGTCGACTGGGCTGACCAATCCCCGAAACCTCAAGCAGCTGTGGCGACTGCACCGCACCGGCAGCCACGATCACCTCTTTGGCAGCCTTTACCGTGGTGCGTGTCTGACCCTTCAAATAAGTCACGCCCACGCAGCGCTTGCCCTCAAACTCAAGACGCTCGACAAAGGCGCCGGTGAGAACCGTCAAGTTTGGACGTCCCAAGGCCGGCTTGAGATAGCCGTCGTAGACACTCCAGCGCTGCCCATCTCGTTGCGCGACCTGATAGTAGCCAAAGCCATCTTGTTGGGCACCGTTGTAATCGGGGTTAATCGGATGACCGGCCTGACGCGCGGCATCAAGCACAGCTGAGGCAATCGGAAACCGCTCACGGACTTGATCGATATGCATCGGTCCACTTGAGCCGCGCTGCGAGTCACTCAAGGCATAGTGCTCAAGCTTTTGAAAGTAAGGCATGAGGCTCTGAGCTGACCAGCCCGTGGCACCCAATGCTGCCCACTGGTCGTAATCGCCAGGCTGACCGTGCACATAGATCATGCCATTGATCAGGCTCGACCCACCCAAGCCTCGCCCACGCGGAATCGCAATGGTGCGCCCGAGCACATTGTCTTCGGCCTTGGTCTCAAAACGCCAGTTATAAACCGGGTTGGTCAGCAACTTGGTAAAGCCCGCAGGAATCCGAATCCAAGGACTTTTGGGGTGCCCGCCTGCCTCAAGCATTAAAACGCTGGCTTGGCCCGATGCGCTTAGCCGATTGGCCAAGATGCAGGCTGCTGTGCCACCACCGACAATGACATAATCAAACATATCGATCGATCACTCTTTGATACCCATGAAGGCAGCCATCAGGCTGGCCTGAGAGACAAGCATCGGCAAACCAAAATGGATTTGACAGCCACGCGCTTGCGCCTGCGCCAACAGCGCTGTCATCTCAGGCTTCATGATGATCTCTGCAACCACCTGCTCAGGCACAAGCGAATCGACATCAAAGGGCAATGCATCACCAGGTTGCATGCCAAGCGAGGTGGCATTGACCGCAATGTCGTAGCCCGTTGGCTGAGCCGGCGCATAGCGCACATCTAGCTCGGGATGCAGTTGGTGCAACCGATCGATCATGTCTTGCACCTTGTCTTGGGTGCGGTTATGAATGCCCAGGGCCGCCACACCGGCTTGTGCCAATGCGAAAGCGATCGCGTTGGCTGCACCCCCGGCGCCTGCAATAAAGACTCGTTTGCCCTTGGGCTCAATCTGATTGCCCCGCAAACCGGCCACAAACCCTTGGCCATCCAAAATATCGCCGACCATGCGTCCGTCGGGCTCGCGCCGAACGATGTTGACAGCACCGACCAACTTAGCTGCCGCAGAAACTTCATCGCACAGATGACGCAACGCTTGTTTATGCGGCACGGTTCCGATAAAGCCACCAAAGTTTTGCATCGCCCGCATGCCATCGAGCCAGGCCGGCAACTGCTCGGCACTGACGTGCATGGGCACGAGCACGCCATTGACGTCGCGCGCACGCATTAATTCATTTAAGGTCTGCGGTGTCTTGACTTGCGCGATCGGGTCGGCCACGATTGCATAAACTCTGGTGCTGCCGTCGATATTCATGAGATGTCCTGATTAAAAATCGCTCGGGGCAGGCCAACCCCAAAACCAATGGATTTCGCGTCAGTCACGCAAGCCCTATGTAAAATCAGCGTGTATTTCGCGGCTACTTCTTCTACCTCTTTTTCGGATTGCTTATGGCAATGCAACAAGAACCCAAGGCCCAACTGTCTGACGACATTGCTGTTCAGATCAAAGAGATGATTTTGACCAACCGCATGGCGCCTGGCGACCGACTGCCGAGCGAACGGGTGCTGTGCGAGCAGTTCTCGGTTAGCCGGCCTGTCATCCGTGAAGCGCTCTCGAGCCTGAAGTCCGATGGCCTGGTGTCGGTGCGCCGCGGCATCGGCGTGTTTGTTGCCACACGCGACCCGCGCCAGGCCTTTCGGGTCGATGAGTTCGATGTCGAGGAGACGATTCAAATGACCCACATCATGGAACTGATCTCCACCGTCGAAGTCGCCGCCACCCGGCTGGCCGCGCAGCGTCGCACCCCGGAGGATTTGAAAAAAATTCGCAAGTGTCTCATTGGCATGGAATACGCGATTGCCAGCGATAAGCTTGGCGATGAAGAGGACTACCAGTTTCATCACGCCATTATCAGCGCCACACATAACCCCTACTTTGAAACGCTTAATCAGCATCTGGAACACACCGCCCGGCGGATGATCCGGCGTTTGCGCAGCAACACCAAGCAGCGCCTGACTGGCATGATCGAGGCCGTCCAAATCGAACACCATGCGATCTACGACGCGATCGCAGCCGGTGACGCGGTTGGTGCTGAAGATGCTGCCAGAACTCATCTGCAAAATGCTGCCAAACGTTACGTGAAATATTTAAAGCCTTAGACACTGCGCGAGCCGATGGTTGCTTTTATGCCGGCCGCATTCAGGTCATCAGCCACCCCCCTGCGACATCGATCACCTGACCAGTCACAAACTGACTCTCAGGTGCCGTCAAAAAACACGCCATCTCAGCGACCTCTGCGGGCAAGCCAAGCCGGCGCAGTGCCGTCTGACCGATGATTTCCTCATTAGTGGCTGGCGAAGCCGTTCGCATCAGCGGTGTGTCGATGCGACCCGGCGCAATGGCGTTGACTGTGATGCCAAATGGACCGAGTTCGCCCGCCAAATCGCGCGTCAATCCAATTAAGGCGGCCTTGGTGGCGCCATAATGGGCCGCGGTAAACGGCACAAAGAACTTGCCCGCCACCGAAGACATATTGACAATGCGTCCGGTTTTGCGAGCCACCATGTCTGGCGTGACCAGCCGCGCCCAGTTGAAAGCGCCATTCAAATTGACACCAACCACACGCAGCCACTCGTCTGGATCCATCTGCCAAAAATTCGATGGCTTGCCATCGGTCTTGGGCGAAATACCGGCATTATTGATTAAGACATCAACGCCTGCGCCAAGCTCGGCCACAAGTGCCTGATGCGCCTGCGCGCAGGCCGGATAATGAGCCACATCGGCTGTGGCCAGCGCCACTTCGCTACCAAGCGCACGCAATTCGCGCGCCTGTTCATTGAGCGCGGCTT
>SKIZ01000051.1 GCA_007116135.1 Burkholderiaceae bacterium | reverse complement strand
TGCCAATCGACTGCGTGAGCACCGAGCCTTCAAGCATTTGATTCAGTCATCAAACCTGCTGTGTTCTGAGCCCAAAAGAGAAGAAAATGTACAAAAGATCACTGCTAGTTCTCTCGCTGCTCTTTTCAGCAACGATTCATGCAGCGAGTTTTGACTGCAAGAAAGCGTCTACCCCGCATGAAAAGTTGATCTGTGCCAATCCCGAATTAAGCGCCGCTGATGCGCAGATGGGTCAGGCCTATCGGTCGGCTGTCAAAGCGTTTGCGCTCAAGGGGTTCATTCAGGCAAACCAGCGAGGTTGGTTGGCAAGCTATCGTCTTTGCGGTGCTCTAGACGCCTGCTTGGAGCAAGTCAAAGAGAGAACGCTGGAGCTTAACGATTTCTCTGATGCAAGCGTCTACTCTGACATCGATGAGCCGACGTTTTTTGCTGACGCCGCCATGTTGATTTTTTATGAGCGTGGCACCCAAAGCTTTGTGAGGCTATTCGGTAACTGGATGCCTGATGCATACATGGATCCGGACAAGATCAAGGGCTATCCGCATGACGGTTTTATCTGCGATGAGCAACTAGCGCTATCGCAAATAGGCGACAAACTAGTCAGCAACGAGGACCCGACGGTTTCCTTCGCTTTTGGTGCAAGCAGCGTGCAGATGGACGGCTTTGTCTCATGCAATGCGCGCACGGGATTTGCTGATGGCACTTACACAAGAATGTGAGGTGGTTTGGCCATTGGCCATTTTGCTGCGCAGGCCTGCTCAGTCGGGCATCGAGACACTGCGACCCCATCAGCACGAACGACCGGACTAACCCCCCCCCAAAAAAATTCCTAGCCAATTCCCTCTAACCGAGCCTTTATTTCATGGCGGCTCGGCGCTAGCCCGAAGCCGTGGCCGTGATGTTGGGGCGCTGATACTTGTCAACGAGCTAGCTTTTTCATAATATGGCATTATAAATGTTGCGCTGCGTCATTTTTCGGCCTTTTTGTCGATCCATGGCGTATGCTCTATCGAAGAGGCAACCATAAGACCATGGCGCGAACCACTGACGATTTAAGTGCAACCAGGCCCCAGACTGAAGGCATGGCCATTCAGGTCATCGAGCGTGCTACGCGCCTGCTTGATGCGCTAGCAAGCGAGCGCGAGCCGGTGGCGCTCAAACAGCTAGCTGCAGTCACGGGCTTGCATCCATCGACGGCGCACCGGATATTGAATGACCTGGTGCTGGCACGTTACGTTGATCGGGTTGACAACGGGATCTATCAATTGGGTATGCGCTTGCTCGAATTAGGCTCTTTGGTGCGAGGGCGACTCAATGTGCGCGAGGCAGCCATCGATGCCATGCAGGCTTTGCACAAATTGACCGGGCAAACGGTCAACTTGTCGATTCAGCAAGGCGACGAAATCGTCTATGTTGACCGAGCCTGGAGCGAGCGCTCTGGCATGCAAGTGGTGCGTGCAATCGGTGGACGCGCACCGCTGCATCTGACTTCAACGGGCAAACTCTTTTTATCCGTGGCCGATGCACGCCAGGTTCGTGCCTATGTCACACGCACCGGTTTGGCTGGCAACACGCGCAACAGCATCACTGAGATGGACGCTTTAGAGCGTGAGCTAGCCCTGGTACGGCGCCATGGCTACGCACGCGACAACGAAGAGCTTGAGTTGGGTGTTCGCTGCATTGCCGCGGGCATCCGGGATGACAATGGGCGACTGGTCGCAGGGCTGTCGATTTCGGCACCCGCTGAGCGGCTGCAAGACGGTTGGGTGCAGCAACTCGTTGAGACGGCGCGCACGATTTCGGGCGCATTGGGGTTTGAGCCGGGACGCGCCAGTTAGGGTTAGGCGTTGTTTTTGTGCACTGCACAAAAAATGTTTGACAGCCCTTAACTGGTGAGTTATATTGAAATGGTGCAGCGCAACAATTTACCCGCAAGGAGAGTCCAAATGAACATGAACGCTAACGCAATGCCCAAAGAAGTGATCGAAACCCAGAAAGCCGCTCTTGACGCCATGATGGCCATGCAAGGCAGCGTTTTTGGTGGATTTGAAAAATTGGTCGACTTGAACCTCAAAGTCATGAAGGCCACCATGGATGAGATGTCGCAAAAAACGCATGAAGCCATGGGTGTTAAAGACGCGCAAGAAGCCGTTGCCATGGGTTCAGCCCTGGTGCAGCCAAGCGCTGAGAAAGCCGCCGCCTACAGCAAGCACGTCTATGACATTTTGTCGGGCGTTCAAGCTGACTTGGCCAAGCTGACCGAAGGCAAGATGGCCGAAAGCCAGAAGCAAATGACCGCGCTCGTTGAGCAGTTCTCAAGCCACGCACCGGCTGGTGCCGAAGGCACGGTCTCGATGTTGAAGTCTGCCTTGGCTCAAGCCAATGCCGCCTACGACAGCATGACCAAGGCAGCCAAGCAGGCCGCTGAAGTCGCCGAGAAAAACCTGCACACGGCTACTGCGACGGCGATGAAGGCCGCCTCAGACGCCAGCAACACCGCCAAGGCTGCAGGCCGTCGTCGCGCCGCCTAAGTCGAAATGGCTATGATGGATTGATCGCTTCGTGTGATCAAAACAGGCCGCTCGGGATAACCGGGCGGCCTGTTGCGTTTAGGCTTGACGCCTAGTCGAGCGAGCCAGCGCTTCGACGCAGTCACCAATTAACCCCGGGCCCTGATAGATTAGGCCGGTGTAGATTTGTACCAAGTCAGCACCGGCTCGAACTTTTTCCAGGGCGTGTTTGCCGCTGACAATGCCACCGACACCAATAATGGGAAAGCCTGCGCCAAGCTTGGCGCGCAGTTGGGCAATGACGGCAAGCGATTGTTCGTGCAGTGGTGCGCCTGACAAGCCGCCAGCCTCGTTGGCGTGGGGCAGACCCTGGACGCGGTCGCGCGAGATGGTGGTGTTGGTCGCGATCACCGCATCCATCTGGTGGCGCACCAGTGCCTCGGTGATCGCATCGAGTTGGTGCTCATCGACGTCTGGGGCGATTTTGACGGCGATTGGCACACGTCGCGCATGTTGTTGTGCCAAACGCTCGCGCTCAGCGGCGACAGCGGCCAACAGCCCATCAAGTGCGTCGCCGGACTGCAAGTCGCGCAGGTTCTTGGTGTTGGGCGAGGAAATATTGACGGTCACATAGTCGGCGTGCGGATACACCCCTGCCAGTGCAATGAGGTAATCGTCTGTCGCTTTTTCAATTGGCGTGTCGGCATTTTTGCCGATATTTAAGCCCAGCACACCGCCACGGCTGCGGTACTGACTGCGATTGACGTTGGCAATGAAGGCATCAAGCCCGGCATTGTTAAAGCCTAAGCGATTAATCAGTGCTTCGGCCTTGGGCAGGCGAAACATTCGCGGCTTGGGGTTGCCCGGTTGGGCGCGCGGGGTCACGGTGCCGACCTCAATAAAACCAAAACCGAGATTGCCAAGCGCATCGATGTGCGCACCGTCCTTGTCCAACCCGGCTGCCAAGCCGACCGGGTTTTTAAACGACAGGCCCATCACGGTCGTCGGCAAGATTGGCAAGTCATGCGTCATGCCACGTGTGACATCGCAGTCATAAGCCTTTTGCAAAGCGGCCATCGTGGCGTTGTGGGCGCGCTCGGGGTCAAGCGCAAACAGCGCTTGTTTAGCTAGCCCATAGGTTTTAAATAGCGGATTCATGTTGATGATCAGACAAAGGTTGCCAGCGCCCATCTATCAGATACTGCGCGGGCTTAAAGTTAGACTTGTAATTCATTTTCGGGCTTTCTTTGATCCAGTAACCAAGATACAAAAATGGCAGGCCCATTTTCTGGCATTCCTTGATTTGCCATAAAACCCCATAAGTGCCCAGACTGCCGGCGACATCAGGGTCATAAAAGGTATAGACCGACGATAAGCCGTCATTAAGAATGTCCAGAATCGACACCATTTGTAAGATGCCTTGGGCGTTGCGAAACTCGACTAGGCGCGAATTGACGCGACTGGCTAAAAGGAATTGGCTGTACTGGGTGCGGCTGTCCTCGTCCATGCCACCGCCTGGGTGACGTGCAGTTTGGTAGCGGCTATAGAGTGCGTAGTGTTCATTTGACCAGCCCAGCGTTGCAACGTGCGCGCGCAAATCGTTGTGCGCTTTGGCAGCGCGCCGCTGGCTGCGGTTGGCCGCAAAGGCCGCGGCATCGATGCGCACAGGTACACAGGCACGGCAGTGATCGCAGTGCGGGCGGTAGGTAAAGAGCCCGCTGCGCCTAAATCCTTGTTGCACCAAATCGGAGTAGGTCTCGGCATGAATCAAATGGCCAGGTGCGGCCACCTGCGAGCGTGCCATTTGGTCAGGCAAGTAGCTGCATCGATAGCTCGCTGTGGCGTAGAACTGGATCGCCGAGAACGGGAGTTCTTGGATTTGACTCATGGTGCTTGATCGTAACCGATTGACGCCGCAGCGAACACCAGGCGATTCGCAGGCAAGGCTCTGACAGCACCGCAGCTCGTGAGCCAGCCGGCAGGCCACTCAATGGGTGGGGCGTTAACGGCTTGGCGCACGTGATTTAAGAAACGATCGCGCGTGATGGCTGTGGCGCCCAGCCAGGCCAGGTGCTCGGTTTGCATTTGGCAGTCTATCCATTGCACCCCACGGCACCTCAGAAAAGCCACCAGGTGCGCTAAGGCGATTTTGGAGGCGTTGCTGGCACGCGTGAACATCGACTCCCCAAAAAACATGCGTCCTAGGCACACCCCATAGATACCGCCCACAAGGGCGTCACCGCGCCAGACTTCGACGCTGTGGACCTGACCGAGCCGATGCCATCGTCGGTAGACTTGCATCATGGACTCAGTGATCCAGGTGCTTTGTGGCTGATCGCTGCCGCGCTGGGCACAGCCCGCGATGACATCATCAAACGCCAGATCGGTGGTGACTAAGCGTTCATAGTCGCCGCGTTGGTGAGCCCGGTCGATTTGTCGTAGTGCTTTGCGCAAGGAGCCACTGAGGTACATGTTGGCGGTATCTAGCACCATGCGGGGATCGGGGCTCCACCAAAGCACCGGGTCACCGGGGTTAAACCACGGGAAAATTCCCTGGCGATACGCCTCGATCAAGCGTGGCACTGTCAAGTCGGTGCCAACAGCCACCAGCCCGTCGGGCTCGCGCAAAGCCGTCTCTGGTGCGGGCAACGCGGTTTGAGGGTCGATCCATGTCACACTTTGAGCCATGGCCGCGGCATCACGTCATCGGTGGCAGGCTGTAGTAGCGCGTCTCAAAGCGCCCGCGAGCGCGGTCACTGAGGTAATGTTTAAGGGTTGTCGAGACCGAGCGAAACGACAGGTTGTCCCAAGGCAGATCGTCAATCGGGAAGTAGCGCGCCTGCAGGCTTTCAGGCCCAGGGTCGACTTGGTCATTGTCGGCATGCGCTAGAAAGTACACATGGATTTGATCAACTTGTGGCACGTCAATGACCGTGTAGAGCTCGCCAAGTCGGACCTCTACGCCAGCTTCCTCGCGGGTCTCGCGCAAAGCGCCTTGCCCCGTGGTCTCTGACAGTTCCATGAAACCGGCCGGCAGCGTCCACGTGTTGGCGCGCGGCTCGATGGCACGCAGGCACAAAAGAACGTGGTCATTCCAGACCGGCAAGGTACCAACCACCATGCGCGGATTTTGATAGTTGATGGCGCCGCACTTCTCGCACAGGTCACGCTCACGATTATCGCCAGGCGGGGTGCGTCGTGTGATCGGTGTGCCACATTGACCGCAGAAATTGCTGCGCCGTGGTGCGGGGAAATAGAACTCTGGACCTTTGCTCATCGTTGTATTCTAATCGCTCGCAGGTTCAGGGTTAGCAACAAAGTGTAGTTCTTGACCCAGCGGTGTCGAATCATCGAGCCGGGTCAGCGGCAATGGCACCTTGCAAGCGCGCCAAAGGCTGCGGTCATCGGACACGCTGGTGGTGTGCTCGTGCGTGTGGCGCTCATCCATGCACCACTGGTCCAGCCCCACGGACTGCTCGGTTGACCAGCCCTCGATAAATCGCGGCAAGTCCCGATCGAGCATCAGGGCGCAGCCGTGTTCGGTTTGAAGAAACAGTTGACCGAAGGAGTCAACCCAAAGCTGCGATACCTCTTCGATCGCACGCCCTGTGTGTGTGGTGATCAGGCCTTGGCTGTCGTCAGCCAGTGCGATCCAGGGCGCGCCATCTAAGCGCACGTAGACGCGTTGGGGGCCGTTTTGAAAGAACCACTGGCCCTGATCATCGCTGTCATAGTTGCGGTTGATGAACCCAAGGATCTGTGGGTTGGTGATTGGTTCGCCGCCACCGCCGCGATGGGCTTGACCATCGGGGTGCAGGCGCCAGAGCCCGCGCGCTGTCAGCGAGAGCCATCCGTAGACTGCCGGCACGTTGGGCCAGCGTTTGATCGACTCGATAACAGACTCATCCATGGGCGGGATCGGCCGAAATGGGTTTGTCGCGCGACAGATACCACCACAGACTAAATAATTGCAAGACCAGTAAAACAACAAACGCCAGCCACAAGGCCTGGGCAGCGTCGCTGCCCATCCAGGCAAAGAGGTCGGCTAGCAGCCCCACACTCCACTGCACCGCGAAGGCGCCAGAGAACATGACCAGGTTAAAGGTCGTTAAGACCCGTCCGGCGATGGCTTTGGGAAACATGAGTGCCGTTTGCGTTTGCATCAAAATGACCGCTGGGATGCCGGGTGCCATGAGTATCCAAGCCCACCAGGCGCTCTCGGAGCGCCACAGCAAGATCAGCAGCATCGAGCCCAAGAACCAGAAAAAACCGAGGGTGGTCTGACGCGATAACGCAAACCCTAAGGACTCAAGCTTGGGGCTGACCACACTCATGGCCATGTAGGCAGCCAGCAAGGCGGCGTTGTAGTAGAGCAGCGCTTGGGCGGCCTGATTGGTGCTCATGCCGATCACAGTGGTCAGCCAAGGGCCAATCCAAAGCGACTGCAGCGCCACAAACCCGCCTGAGAAGAAGATCGTGGTCGGAATTATGCGCACCATGGTCGGATGACGCAGCAATTGCATCAAGGAAGGCACGGCGGTATCCGGTGTGCCCTCAGATAGGGCGGCGGCCCGGGCCAAAGCGGTGGCCTTTAAGTCGTTATCAGGAATCAGTAAGAAAATGGCGAGCGCAGATAAGGCCAGCAAGCCCGCGCAAATCACAAAGATCTCGCGCCAACCGAGCCATTGCGCCACGATCAAGGCCGGTTGGGTCGAGGCCAATGCGCCAAGCGTGCCGCCAATGAGCATCCACATTGCCAGCTGTGCCTGCTTTTGTGGGGCAAAGCAGCGACGAAAGTAAGAGTAGGGTGCCATCAGGCAAGCCGCTACACCCAAGCCCACCAGAATGCGTCCGACCGATAGGCCAACGAGGGAGTCACTTGCGGCAATGATGATGCAGCCCAGCGCCGCTGTGCCCAGTAACGCGGCCTCGGTGCGTCTAGCGCCGTAGCGGTCAAGCCAGGTGCCTAGATACCATTGGACCGAAGCGAAAGATAGAAAGTAGGCCGATGACAGCCAACCGAGCGCACCGGGCCCGAGATTCAAGTCAGATTCAAGTAGTGGTGCGATCGTTGCGTTGATCGAACGCAAGGCATACGACAAGAAGTAGCCTGATACGAAGCTCAGGAAGATCTTCAGGGTGATGGATGGTTGCGCGGCAAGGCCAGACGCAGCGTTGTTGGGGTTCATCGCGTCAACCTAGTCAGAGGGGATCGCCTCACACCGAAACACCTCGTATGGAGGCGCAAGCCGGAATCGAACCGACGTACACGGATTTGCAGTCCGCTGCATAACCACTCTGCCATTGCGCCGCAAACTAGAAGGGGAAGCTGTTTGGCTTCCCCTGGAAATTTGGAGCGGGAAACGAGTCTCGAACTCGCGACCTCAACCTTGGCAAGGTTGCGCTCTACCAACTGAGCTATTCCCGCAAGACGGTTCAACACAGCACCTAACTTTTTTCATTCTATGGATTGACTAGATAACCGTCTTTCCAAGCCAAAAAGAGTAATCGATTTGGATCAAGTACTATGCGAAGAACGAGATATTAGCATAAAAAATTAATCGAGATGTCAACGTCTTTGCAAGCTGAGGTCAACCCTATTGCGCTTCCCAACACCATGGGACTGCCCTGCGTGGCCAGCGCAGTCACTGTCTTTCGTGACCGCGCGCAGCTGCCTCAATTGCAGGATTCATTTGATCGCCACGGCATGCCGCTGGTGCTTGCCGGGGCAAGCAATGTGATCTTGCCTGAGCGAATGGATCGGCCGGTGGTGCTTATGCGTAACACCGGCATGGAAGTCCTTGAGCCGCGCGCAGATGCCTGGCTCATTGATGTGGCCGCGGGCCACAATTGGCATCAATGGGTCTGTGAGAGTTTGGCTCGCGGTTGGCCGGGGCTAGAGAACTTGGCGCTGATTCCCGGGTCGGTGGGCGCTGCGCCGATTCAGAACATTGGCGCCTACGGCTTAGAGTTAGCACAACGTGTGGCTGGTGTTGAGATTTGGGATTTCGAGACAGGTCAGTCGAGGTGGCTTCAGACGCCTGACTGCCGCTTTGGTTACCGCGACAGTGTGTTTAAGCAGGCAGCCGGTGGCCATTGGTTGGTGCTCAACGTGCGCTTTGCGTTACCCAAAGACTGGCAACCGGTGTTGGGTTATCCGGATTTGGCGCCACTGCGTCAACGCTGGCAGACGCGGGCCGCCAGTGTGAGCGCACAAATGGTGTTTGATCATGTGGTGGCGGTGCGCCAGGCCAAGCTGCCTGACCCGACTGTCGAGCCCAATGTGGGTAGCTTTTTTAAAAACCCGGTGGTCAGCTCCGAGCTCTATGAGCGCTTAAAGCAAACCCACCCGCATCTGGTGGCCTATCGGCAAATCGATGGGCAGTTCAAGCTCGCAGCCGGTTGGCTCATTGATCAATGCGGCTTCAAAGGCAAGCGTTTTGGGGCTGTCGCGGTTCATGATCGTCAAGCACTGGTGCTGGTCAACACCGGGGGGGCACGCATGGCTGATGTCTTGCGAGCTGCAAATGCCATTGCACAGGCGGTTGCCGATCGTTTCGGTGTGCACCTGCAGATGGAACCGGTTTGCGTGTCTTAGCTCAAACCGAGCACGGCCTGCATGTCATATAAGCCGGCACCGTGTTGCGCTAAAAAGCGTGCCGCGCGCAGGCTGCCTTGGGCGTAGGTGGCGCGACTGTTTGAGCGATGGGTGATTTCAATGCGCTCGCCAGTGCCGCAGAAAAAAGCGGTGTGATCACCGACGATATCGCCGCCACGAGCCACTGAGAACCCGATCTTGCCGTCTTGGCGCGCACCGGTGTGGCCATGACGTGCCCAGTCAGCGATATCTGGCAGCGATTGGCCCCAGGCTTGGGCGATGACTTCGCCCATTTTCAGGGCAGTGCCCGAAGGCGCGTCAACTTTGTGACGATGATGCGCTTCAAAGATTTCCACGTCATAGTCACGCTGCAAAATCGAAGCGGCCACTTCGAGCAACTTTAAGGTCACGTTCACACCAACGCTCATGTTGGGCGCAAACACGATGCCAAGCTCGGTGCTCGCCTGTTCGATGGCAAGCTTGCCCGCTTCATCAAAGCCTGTGGTGCCAATGACCATGTTCACACCGTGCGCCCGAGCCGCCTCGAGGTGTGCAAGCGTGCCCTCGGGGCGGGTGAAGTCAATCAGGCATTGCGCTTGTGCCAGTGCGTTTAGGTCACTTGAAATCACAACACCAGTCTGAACGCCAAGCGCAGCGCCTGCGTCTTGGCCAAGCGCACTGCTGCTTTGGTGATCGAGTGCCACAGTCAGCGCCATGTCGGGCTGCTGCAGCACCGATTCGATCAGCATGCGGCCCATTTTGCCGCTGGCCCCAGCAATGGCGACTTTGATGGTGTTTGCTTGCATCACATCAACTCCTGGGGTACTGCGTCAGGTTCATCTGGCGGCGCGCCTGGGTCAGTCGACGGTGGCACATCGGTAATGGTGGAGAAGTCCACGCCTGGGATCAATTGAATCTCGCCTGGCTCGGCTTGTTCACGCGCTTGATCAAGCTCTAGTTGTTCGCGCTCGCGTTTGCTGCGCTCAACCAAGTCTTCGGCGATTTGGAAGGGTTGCAGGGTGGGCTGCTCATCGCCTTCCCAGCGCGCAAGCAACCCGTCGCGGAAAAACACCGTGAAATTGCGCTCTTCAATGTCACCATTGGGGGCGCGGTAAAAGTAGGGGTAGTCCCAGCGGTCAGCGTGCAGAACACTGGTCAAAAGCGGCGAACCCAGTGCAAACCGGACTTGCTCGCGGGTCATGCCGGGGTTTAACAATTCGACCTGGCTGGCTGTGACCCAGTTGCCTTGTTGCACGCCCACCCGATATGGGAAACCCCATTCGTTAGTCGAACAAGCCGACAAACCTATCGCCAGTGCAGCGCCAAGCGCGGCAAGCCCAAAGCGTCGGTGAGATCGAAAAACGCGCACAAGCCACCTCACGGTTATGTTTTTAGCCTAAAGACGCTATCATAAGACATCAGTCGGTCTTAGGGTGCATGCGCGGCTCACCCCAAAGGCTAGATTGGCGCAAAATAGAAAAGACGTTGCCTGTGCACGCATTTGCAAGGTAGTGCATCGAACGGGAGTGCTTGTGGAGCTAGAGACAGATCAGCGTGATCTAAAAACGGCCGGTCTGAAGGCGACTTTTCCGCGCCTAAAGATCCTCGATATTTTTCGCCGCTCATCGCAGCGCCACTTGAGTGCTGAGGATGTTTATCGGTTCTTGCTTGAAGAGAAAGTTGAAATTGGTTTGGCCACCGTCTACCGGGTGCTGACTCAGTTTGAGCAGGCTGGCATTTTGATGCGCAGTCAATTCGACGGTGGCAAGGCGATCTTTGAGCTCAACGATGGCGAGCATCACGACCATTTGGTGTGCACCTACTGCGGCAAAGTCGAAGAATTCTGGGACGACGACATCGAGAACCGTCAGCATAAAGTGGCCAAAGACCACGGTTTCGTACTCGAGACACATGCCATGGTGCTCTATGGCATGTGCCGGGATTGCCAGAAAGATCAGGCCAACTAGTGGGTGTCTGTGGCGTATTAGCCTTGCGCGTTTGACTTAAGCAGTTCGCGTGCGTGCTCGCGCGTGGTCTCGGTCATGTTTACCCCGCCCAATAATTGGGCCACCGCTTCGATTCGACCCTCAGGATCGAGCGGTTCAATCGAACTCGTTGGCAGCCCGTCTTCGCCCTGTCCTTTGTTGACCTTAAAGTGGTGCTCGGCGCAGGCTGCGACTTGTGGCAGGTGCGTGACACAAAGCACTTGATGGCTTTGACCGAGTTGGCGCAGCAGTCGCCCGACCATTTCAGCGACCGCGCCGCTGACCCCGCTGTCGACTTCGTCAAACACGAGCGTGGCGGTCTGGGTGGCCTGGCTGGCAATCACAGATAAGGCCAGCGACACCCGCGAGAGCTCACCGCCCGAGGCAACCTTGGCAAGCGGCGCCGGTGCCACGCCCTTGTGCCCTGAGACCAAAAAGCTCACCCGGTCAGCGCCATGCGGCCCGGGGGCGCTAGGCTCAATGGTCACCACAAACTGACCGCCCGCCATGCCCAACGATTGCATTTGTTGTGTGACGGCTTTGGCTAGTACTTTGGCGCCTTTTTGGCGAGCCTGGCGAAGTGCTTGCGCTAATGTGTCATAGGCTTGGCAGGCACTGGCTTCTTGGGCTCGCAGCGCGTCTAAGTCTTGATCGGCGTTTAGGCTGGCTAGTGCTTCGGTTAGCTCTTGGTGCAGCTCGGGCAACTGTTCGGGCTCGCAGCGAAATTTGCGTGCCGCGCCAAATAGCGCCTGCATCCGTTGATCTAGTTGCTCGAGTTGCTCGGGATCGAGCTCGAGATCGTCCACATAGCGACTTAAATCCGAGCGTGCTTGGGCCAGCGCGATGTCAGCAGACTCAAGCGATTGCAAGATGTCATTGAGACGGGTGTCATGGCGTGAGGCTTGTTGGATTTGCGTCAGGGCGCGCGCTAAGGCTCGTTGCGCGCCGGTGTCCTCATCATCGAGCAGCGTCAAAGCCAGTGCGGCACCATCCAAGAGAGCTTGACCGTTTGACAGGCGGGTGTGTTGATCAAGAATTTGTTGCCATTGACCCGTCTTGGGTGCTAACTCATCGAGCTCTTGCACTTGCCACGTTAACGTCTGCAGGCGCTCGGCCAAGGCTTGCGCGTCTTCGGTGGCAAGGGCCACGCGCTCAAGTAGGCCCTGCCAGTGCTGCCAGGCTTGGCGCACGGCTTGGCGCTGCTGGCCAAGCTTTAAATGGGCATCGAGCAAGTCGCGCTGGGCGTCTGGCCGAATGAGGCTTTGATGTGCGTGTTGGCCGTGAATGTCGACTAGCGTCAGTCCAATCTCGCGCAGCTGTGCAATGGTCACCGGGGTGCCGTTGATATAAGCGCGACTCTTGCCTTGTTGGTCAACGACGCGGCGCAGAATCAACTCCTCATCGTCTTGGTCGAGGTCTTGCTCGCGTAACCATTGACGTGTGGCGCTTGGCGTTTGAGCCACGAGCGTGATCTCAGCCCGCTTGGCGCCGGCTCGAACAATATCGGCGCTCGCGCGGTTGCCAAGCGCAAGCGCTAGCGCATCAATCAAGATCGATTTGCCTGCGCCAGTCTCGCCGGTGAGCACGTGAAAACCACGCTCAAAGCGCACGCGCGCCGCTTGGACAATCACGAAGTCGCGCACGGTCATTTCGCGCAGCATAGGCTAGTCCGTGTTGTAGCCAGTCGCTGGCAGCCGATTCCAATCGAGCTTTTTGCGCAAAGTCGAGAAAAAGCTGTAGCCACTCGGATGAATGAAGCGGATGGTTTTTGGCGCGCGGCGAACGGTAATGACATCGCCCGGTTGGACGTTAGACCATGTCTGCATGTCAAAGTGCACGCTGACGCCGTGCTCGGCACGGCCCGTGCCCACCACGGTCAAGTTCAGCACGCCTTGGTCAGGCAACACAATCGGCCGGTTTGACAGCGTCTGTGGGGCAATGGGCACCATAACCATGGCCTGCATGCCGGGAAACAGGATTGGTCCTGAGGCCGATAGGGCGTAGGCTGTTGAGCCCGTCGGGGTGGCGATGATCAGGCCATCGGCACGCAGCGTGTACATGTAGGTGCCGTCGATATCGATGCGCAACTCAATCATGCTGCCACGCCCGGCCCGATTGACCACCACATCATTTAGAGCACTGTCGCTATAGAGGCACTGTTGTTGGCGGGTGACGTCGCCTGAGAGCAGCAGTCGCTCCTCGCTCTCAAAGCGTCCGTTGAGCAAGTCCCCTAGAGCAGCCTTGGCATCTTGCAAGGCAATATCGGTGATAAAGCCCAGGCGCCCGTGGTTAATGCCAGCTAGCGGCACGGCCCAGGGGGCGAGGTGACGCGCAGCGCCAAGCATGGTGCCATCGCCACCGACCACGATGGCCAGGTCAGCGGTCTGCCCGATTTGCTCGTAAGTTGCGGGTTGCAGATGGGTCAAGCCAGTGTGGCGAGCTGTCTCGGCCTCAAGCAGCACGCGGCGACCGGCCTCTTGTAGCAGCTGCGCCAGCGCATCTAGGTGCTTGGCCAACTGCGAGTCCTGATAGCGACCAATGAGCGCGATAGTGGCAAAATGCATGAGAGCGAGTCACTTGTGAGTTAATCTCGAGATTATAGAGGTCAACCCCTTTGAATCTAGCAGAATATGGATGATCGATCCCAATCCCTACTGAAGGCATTAATCGAACGCTATATCGCCGACGGCCAGCCGGTGGGGTCGCGCACGCTGTCAAAAATCTTTGACTTGTCGCCCGCGACCATTCGAAATGTCATGGCCGATCTTGAGGATGCGGGCCTGATTCATAGCCCGCACACCTCGGCGGGCCGTGTGCCCACGCCCAAAGGCTACCGCCTGTTTGTCGACAGCCTCCTGGCGGCACAAGCATTTGAGTTGTTGCCGCCTGAGCAAATCAAAAGCCTGTTGCCCACGGCCGACACCAGTCGGGCAGTCAGTGCGGCAGCCTCGCTTTTGTCGAACATGACTCAATTTGCCGGGGTGGTGCTCGCGCCCAAACGCAGTCAGGTCTTTGAGCATGTCGAATTTATCCGTCTGTCGGATAACCGGGTCTTATTGATCATGGTCACACCCGATGGCGATGTTCAGAACCGGATCTTGTTTATGCCGCGTGAATATTCGAGCGCAGAGCTCACCGAGGCGGGCAATTTCTTTAACCAGCACTTCGCTGGCCGGCCGTTTTCCGAGGTGCGTCAGGCGCTGGCCAAAGAGCTTGAGCGCTTGCGCGACGACATGTCGCGCTTGATGCAAGCCGCAGTTGACGCCGGCGCTGAGACCACCGATGACGTCGATAGCGTGGTGATCTCTGGCGAGACGCGTCTACTAGACATCACTGAGCTGGCCTCGGATATGCAACGCTTGCGACGCACTTTCGCCTTGTTTGAGAAGAAAACCGATTTGCTGCAGCTACTTGACGTATCTAGTCGCGCCCAAGGTGTGCAGATCTACATCGGTGGGGAGTCCTCTTTGGTACCCATGGAGGATTTGTCGGTGGTCGCCGCACCCTATGGTGTTAATGGTAAGGTTGTCGGCACGCTTGGGGTCATTGGGCCAACCCGTATGGCCTATGAGCGTGTGATTCCGATTGTCGACATCACCTCGCGCTTGCTCTCAAATGCGTTGAGCCAAGGCGCAAGCGATCGATAGCCCAGAGTCACTGCTCATCACCGAGCACAGTTTGCGCATTGCCAACCGGATTGTCTGAGAGGAATATTTTGTCTGTCGCTGAAAAACCCGAACCCCGTGGCCGATTCTGGCCGCAGCCCAAGCCAAGCCGCCTGAAAGTCTGGCCCGAGCCCTTCAAAGTGGGGCAGGTCGGCGTTTTATTGGTCAACTTAGGCACGCCCGATGAACCAACGGCCCCAGCGATCAGACGTTATCTGCGGGAGTTCCTCTCCGATCCGCGCGTCATTGAGATTCCAAAGTTTTTGTGGTGGCCGATTCTGAACGGCCCGATTTTGTTGTCGCGCCCGCGAAAGCTCGTACACCGCTATGAGGGTATTTGGATGACCGGTGGCTCACCTTTGTTGGTTTATACCGAGCGCCAGGCCCAAGGGGTGGCCAAGCGGCTGCAAGGACGCGGCCACTCGGTGCAGGTCGCCGTCGGGATGCGCTATGGCAAGCCCAGTATTCGGCATGCCATGATGCAGTTGCGCGACGCTGGCTGTGAGCACATCCTGACCGTGCCACTCTATCCGCAATACGCCTCAAGCACGACAGCGACGGTGGTCGACGAGGTCACCCGTGTGGCCTCGCACATGCGTGACCAGCCTGCGATGCGTTTTATCAAGCGTTTTCATGTAGACCCACTCTACATCAACCCGCTGGCTGACAAGGTGCTGGCGCATTGGAACGTTCACGGCAAGCCGCAAAAGTTAGTCATGAGCTTTCATGGGTTGCCACAGCGCTGCACCACGCTCGGTGACCCGTACTGCCGTGACAGCTACGAGACGGCGGCTGCGCTGGCGGCGCGGCTCGGCTTAAGTGACGATGAGTATCTCGTGACCTTTCAGAGCCGGTTCGGCCCGGCAGCCTGGTTGCAGCCATACACCGAACCGACTTTGGAGGAGCTGGCCAAAGCCGGCACCACGCATATAGACGTGGTCTGTCCAGGGTTTGTCGCCGATTGCCTCGAGACGCTCGAGGAGATCAGCATTGAGGTGCGCGAGACCTTCATGAATGCTGGCGGCAAGCGTTTTGAATACATTGCTTGCTTAAATGACGACGCCCCGTGGCTTGAGGGACTGACCGACATGGTTGAACGTGAATTGGCGGGCTGGCCAACGCGCGCAGGCCAGTGAGCGTAAAAATGGCGGCAAGACTCTTGAATTGTGCCTGACTGTCCCCAACTAAACTAATAGCGTATTTCATTGTTGGAGAATCAAGCATGACCTCGAAATCGGATGCCGCAGGCGCAAACGAGCAGGGCGAGCAGGAAAACACCCCTTCAGAGCAGGCAGACACGCCTGTAGACGAGCAAAGTCAGGCCACAGGCGACAGTGACCCTCAAGATCAAGGTTCTGATCCAATTGCCGACATAAAGGATGCCTTGACTCAAGCGCAAGCCCAAGCGCAGGCGCACTATGAACAAATGCTGCGCGCCCAGGCCGAGATGGAGAACGTGCGTCGTCGGGCCCAGGAAGAGGTGTCTAAGGCGCGCAAGTTTGGGATTGAATCGTTTGCCGAGAGCTTGGTGCCCGTCAGAGACAGCCTTGAGGCTGCACTCGGGCAGCTTGACCAAAGCCCAGAGGATATGCGCGCGGGCATTGAAACCACGCTCAAACAGTTATCTGGCGCCTTTGAACGCAACCATTTATCGGAAATTGCACCGGCGCCAGGCGAGAAGTTTGACCCGCACTTGCATCAGGCCATCGCCACCGTGCCAGCCGAACAAGAAAGCAACACCGTGGTGGCCGTGCTGCAAAAGGGCTACCTCATCTCCGAGCGCGTTTTGCGCCCGGCCTTGGTCACCGTCGCAAGCTAAGCCACTTTAAGTAACCGCAAGTCACTTTGGTTTGCCTCTTGAAATTAGCGCAGGCGACCTCATGTATTGGTCATTGGCATTGAACATCTTCAGACATACTCGAAAAGGTAACGAATCATGAGCAAAATTATCGGGATTGACTTGGGCACCACCAACAGCTGCGTGGCTGTGGTTGAAGGTGGTCAAGCCAAAATTATTGAAAACGCCGAAGGCACGCGCACCACGCCTTCGATCGTGGCTTACATGGAAGACGGTGAAACCCTAGTGGGTGCACCGGCCAAGCGCCAAGCCGTCACCAACCCGCAAAACACCCTGTATGCGGTCAAGCGTCTGATTGGACGCAAGTTCTCCGAGGACGCCGTCAAAAAGGACATCGATCTGATGCCCTACAAGATCGTGGCCGCTGACAACGGCGACGCCTGGGTGCAGGCACAGGGCAAGCCATTGGCGCCGGCGCAAGTGTCGGCTGACATCTTGCGCAAAATGAAAAAAACCGCTGAAGACTATCTCGGTGAGACCGTCACGGAAGCGGTGATCACGGTGCCGGCCTACTTTAACGACAGCCAGCGTCAGGCCACCAAAGACGCTGGTCGCATCGCTGGCCTGGAAGTCAAGCGCATCATCAACGAGCCCACGGCAGCGGCTTTGGCCTTTGGCATGGATAAATCCGAGCGTGGTGACCGCAAGATTGCCGTCTACGACCTTGGTGGTGGCACCTTTGATATCTCGATTATCGAGATTGCCGACGTTGATGGCGAGAAGCAGTTCGAAGTGCTCTCGACTAACGGTGACACTTTCCTAGGTGGTGAGGATTTCGATCAACGCATCATCGACTACGTCATTGATGAGTTCAAGAAAGAGCAAGGCGTTGATCTGTCCAAAGACGTCCTGGCACTGCAGCGCCTGAAAGAGGCTGCCGAGAAGGCCAAGATTGAGTTGTCTTCGAGCCAGCAAACCGAATTCAACCTGCCTTACATCACCGCTGATGCCTCAGGCCCGAAGCACCTGAACCTGAAAATCACGCGTGCCAAGCTTGAGTCCTTGGTCGAAGAGTTGATTGCGCGCACCATCGAGCCGTGCAGAACGGCCATCAAGGATGCCGGTGTCAAGGTCGGTGACATTGATGACGTCATCTTGGTCGGCGGCATGACCCGCATGCCCAAGGTGCAAGAGAAGGTCAAAGAGTTCTTTGGTCGTGACCCGCGTAAAGATGTCAACCCGGACGAGGCAGTCGCTGCTGGCGCGGCCATTCAGGGCTCGGTGCTTGCGGGCGACCGCAAAGACGTGTTGTTGCTTGACGTCTCGCCGCTGTCGCTAGGCATTGAAACGCTTGGTGGCGTGATGACCAAGATGATCGAGAAAAACACCACGATTCCGACGCGCTTCTCGCAAACCTTCTCGACGGCCGATGATAATCAGCCGGCGGTGACGATCAAAGTGTTCCAGGGTGAGCGCGAAATTGCCTCGGGCAACAAAATGCTCGGTGAGTTCAATCTCGAGGGCATTCCGCCAGCACCACGCGGTGTGCCGCAAATTGAGGTGACGTTTGATATCGATGCCAACGGTATCGTGCACGTCTCGGCCAAAGACAAAGGTACAGGCAAAGAGAACAAAATCACGATTAAAGCCAATTCGGGCTTGAGTGAGCAAGAGATCGAGCGCATGGTGCAAGATGCCCAAGCACACGCCGAAGACGATCGGCGTGTGGCTGAGCTGGCTCAAACGCGCAATGCCGCCGATGCGCTGGTGCATGCCACGCGCAAATCGTTGGCCGAACATGGCGATAAAATCGAGGCCAGCGAGAAAGAGGCCATTGAGACTGCAGCCAGTGAGCTTGAAGAGGCGTTGAAACAAAATGCCGATAAAGCGCAACTTGACGAGAAGGTACAGGCGTTATCGACCGCATCGCAAAAGCTAGGCGAGAAGATGTATGCGGACATGCAGTCGCAAGCCGCGCCCGATGGGGCGCAGGAACAAGCGCCACAGCAAGAGGATGTCGTGGACGCTGATTTCAAAGAGGTCAAGCGCGATTGATTGCGTTGATTCGGCTCGCTGTTTACCCCAATGGGTAAACAGTTCAGCGCCCGACAACCCTGCATATAGGGGTTGCCGGGCGTAATCACGATTAACCACTGAAGCACAACCATGGCAAAAAGCGATTTTTACGAAGTACTTGGCGTTGCAAAGAACGCCTCGGATGACGACCTCAAGAAAGCCTATCGCAAGCTCGCGATGAAGTGGCACCCGGATCGCAACCCGGGCAATAAAGATGCCGAGGATAAGTTCAAGGCCGCCAAAGAGGCCTACGAGGTGTTGTCTGACCCGGACAAACGTGCGGCTTATGATCGCTTTGGCCACGCCGGGGTTGACCCCAATGCCGCCGGTGGCATGGGTGGTGCCGCAGGCGGGGC
>SKIZ01000148.1 GCA_007116135.1 Burkholderiaceae bacterium | reverse complement strand
GCATGGCGTGCCTCATCTTGCGCAATCGTTTCGTAAATAAACTTGATCACAGGTTCGGTATGCCACTGCGCGGCACAGCGGTACCAATGGTTCAAGCGAATCTCGCCGCAAAAGTGCAGCATCAAGGTCTCTAATGCCGGGGCAGGATCAAACTCAAACCTCACGCGGTGCAGCTCCTCTTCGGTGGGAGCCAAGTCAGGACGAAAACGGCGCAAGTACTCGATTAAGACGAGCGAATGCTTCTGCTCCTCAAAAAACCAGACCGACATGAAGGCACTGAAGTCGCTATCGTCGCGATTATCACGCAAGAACATTTCGGTAGCCGGCAGTGCAGCCCATTCGGTGATTGCGTTCATCTTGACCGTCTGTGCTTGCTCATCAGTCAGCAAGCTCGCGTCGAATTGGTCCCATGGAATGTCTGCATCCATGTTCCATCGCACTGCCTCTAGGGACTTAAAAAGTTCTGGGTATAGCATTTGCTTGCCTGCCTCAAAGGAAACGTTCGGTATTCTCAACCGATCTATAAACCACAAAAGTTACAAAATGTAACTAGAGCCTGTAATCACCACAGGTGGTAGAGCAATACCACTAGGGCTGCACTTGCTAGAACTAACAAGGCGACTGTTAAGCGGTTGCTGCGCTCTCGCTCGCGCCGAAGCAACTTCATCTCGCGCCAAAGCTCCGCACTGTAATCGCGTTTGGACAAATTGGCATACATGAGCCTCGGAAATTCGGGTAACCACTGTGCCCACTGGCCCGCTTCGAGCTCGGCCTTGCGCTTAAGACCCGCAATTCCAACACGCTCGTGCATCCAGCGTTCAAGATAAGGCTTCGCTGTTTCCCACAAGTCTAGTTGCGGATAAAGCTCACGCCCTAATCCTTCGATGTTCAGTAGGGTCTTTTGTAACAAAACCAATTGGGGTTGGATTTCGACATGAAACCGTCTGGATGTCTGAAACAGTCGCATTAAGACCTGCCCCAGAGAGATTTCTGCCAACGGTCGGTCAAAATAGGGCTCACAAACCGCTCTGATCGCGCCTTCGAGCTCCTCTTCACGCGTATCGGGCGGAACCCACCCTGACTCAATGTGCAGGCGCGCCACTCGCCGGTAGTCACGCTGGAAAAAGGCCAGGAAATTCTGTGCCAGATAGTTCTTGTCAAATTCAGAAAGCGACCCCACGATACCGAAATCCAAGGCAATGTAACGCCCAAAGGTCTCTGGCGCATCCGAGACATAGATGTTGCCCGGATGCATATCGGCGTGAAAAAAGCCGTCACTAAATACCTGGGTGAAGAAAATCTCCACCCCGGTTCGGGACAACTCCTTTAAGTCCACACCTGCCTGACGCAAACGATCGATTTGCCCCACTGGAATCCCATACATGCGCTGCATGGTGAAGACATCTCTGGCGCAATAGTCCCAGTAAACCTCAGGCACCATCAACAAGTGACCGCGCTGACCGTCAGGACTGAAATTACGACGCAGCTGACTGCAGTTTGACGCTTCGCGCAACAAGTCAAGCTCATCGTGCAGGTATTTATCAAACTCGGCCACAACCTCCTTGGGTTTGAGCCGTTTGCCATCGGGTGAGAGGCGCTCGATTAACCGTGCCACCTGGCGCATCAACGCCAAATCGTGATCAATGACCGCCAGCATGCCTGGGCGCAGCACCTTGACCGCTACTTCGGTGCCGTCGTGCAACTGAGCAAAGTGCACCTGTGCAATCGATGCCGAGGCCACCGGATCGACCTCGAAATGCGCAAACAGTTCGGCCGGTGGCGCTCCTAGCGCCTGTTCGATGATCTGCGCGGCCTGAGCCGAAGGAAACGGTGCCACATGGTCTTGCAACATCGCTAACTGATCGGCCACATCGTGCGGAATCAAATCGCGACGCGTCGAGAGCACCTGCCCGAACTTCACAAAGATCGGACCCAAGGACTCAAGCGCCAGGCGCAGTCGCTCACCGCGTGGCATCGTTGGCTTGGCGCCTAACCGCACCACCCACAACAGACGGACCGCCAGAGGGTGACTGATTCCAGAGAGCACAAGCTCATCGAGACGGTAACGCAGTGAGACCCAAATAATTCGTAGCAGTCGAAATGCACTCATCTGGCGCCTGTCTCATCATTAAAGCGAGCATCACTGCGCGCCAGGCGCACCTCTAGACGCTGAACCTGTGTGTCAAGCGCTGCAAGGCGCTGCCTTAACTGCGCGATCAATTCACTATGACCCAACAACGCCGTGCGGGCTGTCAACACCGGTGTCTCATGACTCAAGTACTCGGCCACGTTCTCGCTGGTGCGCGAGGCAAATTGCGCGGTCATCGCCGAGAACTGCTTTGCGCCGTTAACCAGCTGCACCGCCGCCACATCGCCGACGTACTGAGCCAACCAGTCTTCGACATCGAAGCGCCAGGCGCGCGAAATCGCCGATAGTGTCTGAGCCACCGCGACATCACCACTGATGTGAACCACGCCGGCTTGCTCGGTGACTACCTGTCCAGGGCGCCAGCCCTCGGCCCACAGCTTGGCTGTATCGATGGTCAGTACCACATCGGGTTGAACCACTGGGTCAGCCGCACGCAAGCTGCCATCGAAGTCAATGGTGAAGGCAGCATCGGCCGGTGCCGCGCGCACACGAACCGTGCGACCCGCATGCGCTGACAATTTGGTCAAAAGGCTTGGTTGACGCGCGAGCATACGATTAAGGATCTCACCGACCACCTGCTGAGGTGGTCGCACCCAACCTAGTGCCGCGTCACCAGAAGGAAATAATGATCTAAAAATGACCGTGACCTCAATCAAACAACTATCAAGTTTACCCGCTAAGCAAAGATCACGGCGCCAAACACAATGCTTCTAATGATTTGGCAACTGTTGGATCCCGGCGAGCAACCAGCCACGGTCTTGCGGTTTGTAAAGGTTCCAAACCTCTTCAAAGGCCGCGGCTTCGAGCGCATCATCCTCGCGGATCATGCCTGAAAAACGCACACTACCAAGATACCCGTCAGCGAGTTTTTCGATGCCAAGCAAGGTCGCATTGAGCATCACAACATCGGTACGGTTGGTCCCACCGTGTGCCGCCATCTTGCCTGCATATTGGGCGTACATCTCGTCGGTCAACCGCGCCTGCAGACCATCGAAGTCCATCGTGTCCCAGGCCTTTTGAATGGCAACAAACTGTTTCTTCGCCTCTTCGATGAACGCTTCTTGGTTAAAGTCAGCCGGAATAAAGAAATCACCCACAACGGGTTGCATCGGTGGCACCGCCATGGGCGCTGCGCCCAAGAGCCCGGACATCGGTGCACGCTCATCGGCACCGGCGCGCCCGTACTGACGCCGCTGCGTTGTGTTGGCCGCACCCGAGCTTTCAGCCTGCAGGTTGCTGCGCAAGGCGCGCGAAATAAACAACAAACCCAACCCTGCCAGGCTCGCTAACAAAAGCAGCACAGCCACATCTGCCAGCGCCCCAGTCAGACCCAGATGGGCCAAGATCGCAGCCAGGCCAAAGGCGGCCGCAATGCCGGCAATCGGTCCGAGCCAGCGTGCACCGCCGCTGGCGGCGGCACCTGAACTGGCCGCTCGCGCGGTTGCCGCCGGCGCTGTCACCGCTTGCTGTTGCTGCGTCACATTAGTAGACTGCCGACCGCTGCTAAAGCCGCCACCAAAGCGCCTGGCCTCGGCATCAAACGACACTGCCATCATCGCAATCCCGCTAGCTAGAACCATGGCCAGTGCAAACCAGCGTTTTGACAAAGTTTTCATCATGCCCAGACCCCTAAAAACAATCGCATTACTTATTGCCAAAATATAGCCTAAGTTACCTCAAATGCGGTCAATTACAAGCAAATACCCACAAAAGTCGACTGTTAGATATATTTGTCTACCAGTTAGAGCATACGGACGCCTTCGTGAACCGCCACGATACCACCGCTCAAATTGAAATAAGTCACTCGCTCTAGGCCGGCTTGCTGCATCATGTCCTTTAACGTCTCCTGATCAGGATGCATGCGAATGGATTCGGCTAAATAGCGGTAACTCGCTTCGTCGTTGGCGACCTGACGCCCCAACCAAGGCAACACGTTAAAGCTGTACCAATCGTAAGCTGGTGCAAGCGCACGATTGACCTTGGAGAACTCCAGCACCACGAGCTTGCCGCCGGGGCGCAGCACCCGAGCCATCTCCTGCAAGGCGGTCTCCTTGTGCGTCATGTTCCTTAAGCCAAAGGCCACCGTCACCCGATCAAAATAACCGTCAGAAAATGGCAGCGCCTCAGCGTCGCATACGGCAGCTGGCAACACCAGCCCTTGGTCAATCAACCGATCGCGCCCGACTTGGAGCATTGACTGATTGATATCGGTCAACCACACCTGCCCGGTTGGACCCACATCGCGAGCCATGGAACCGGCCAAGTCGCCAGTGCCGCCTGCGATATCGAGCACCCGCATGCCGGCTCGCGCGCCCACCCGCGATAGAGCAAACCGCTTCCACAAGCGATGCAAGCCGCCAGACATCAAATCATTCATGACATCGTAGCGTTGTGCCACTGAGTCAAACACACCCGCGACTTTGCGGGCTTTTTCAGACTCGGGCACCTGCGTGAACCCAAAATCGATCTTTTTTTCGGTCATATTGCCAGCCTGATCTGTGTCAGGCGCTCCAAGCTAGATTCCTAGAGGTTATGGTAGCCTAACCACAGATTAAAGTGACTGTCATAGACTTGACATATTTACGACATAGCATAGTCACCATCATTCACTACGTCGCCCAAGCGACTCACGCTCATGTCAAGCACCATTCTCGTTGTTGAAGACGAACCCGCCATTCAAGAACTGATCGCGGTAAATCTATCTTTTGCCGGCCATAAAGTTCTTCGCGCTTTCGATAGCGAGCAAGCGCAAACCCTCATCGATGCCGAACTGCCTGACCTGATATTGCTTGACTGGATGCTGCCAAGCCAGACCGGCTTGTCGTTGGCCAGAAAACTGCGCAGCCAGGAGCGCACGCGCCAGGTACCGATCATCATGCTGACAGCCAAAGGCGCTGAACAAGACAAGATCGATGGCCTAGAGGCTGGGGCTGATGATTACATCACCAAGCCGTTTTCCCCAAAAGAATTGATGGCTCGAATTAAGGCGGTTTTGCGTCGCCGGGCGCCCCAACTCACCGATGACCTTACCGAGGTCGCCGGCCTGAAACTTGACCCAGCCGCGCATCGATTAACCGGCCACGGGCAGGCCTTGGCCATTGGTCCAACCGAGTTTCGGCTGCTGCACTTTTTTATGACGCACCCAGAGCGGGTGTTTTCGCGTTCGCAGCTACTGGATCAGGTGTGGGGTGATCACGTTTTCGTCGAAGAGCGCACGGTCGATGTCCACATTCGCCGTTTGCGCAAAGCGCTTGAACCCACCGGGCACGACAAACATATAGAGACCGTGCGCGGCACCGGCTATCGCTTTACTCGCCAAGTGCCGCCAGGGGCATGAGTGCGCGCTCGCTTTACCGCTTGGCTTGGCCGCGTGCGACAATCCGGCTCATGCAATGGCGCAAGACCCTGTGGGGTTTCCTGTTCAGTCTGGCTGCGGCCAGCTTGCTTGAACTGATCTGGGGCAACAGTCTCGGTTGGGTGCTGATGGCCGTGGGTTTCGGCGCGCTAGCAACGTGGCGCCGCTACCAAGCTGCCCGTGTTGCCCAGTGGATGCAATC
>SKIZ01000178.1 GCA_007116135.1 Burkholderiaceae bacterium | reverse complement strand
GCCTAATTGCCATGCAAACAGATCGTAAAGACACGCCCATGGCCGCGCGCGGCCGCGCACCAATGCGTCGTTGGGCTTGGCGCTTTGCCAAGCTCATGGCCTTGTTGCTGGCTGCGCTCATGCTTTATCAGGCCTACCTGTTTGCCAGCGTGGTTTGGTATCGCTGGTTTGACCCTCAGCAAACAGCCTTCATGTCGCACGAGCGCAAGCGTCTGGCGCGCCTTGAACCACCCCAAAGCATTCGTCACACCTGGGTGCCTTACGACCAAATCTCAACCAACGCCAAGCGCGCAGTGATCGCAGCCGAAGACACGGGCTTTGTTGATCACCGCGGCGTCGAATGGGAAGCCTTGGAGCGGGCCTTTAAAACCAATCGGGCCTCTGGCCAGGTTCGTTTCGGTGGGTCAACCATTACGATGCAGCTCGCCAAGAACCTGTTTCTGTCCTCCCAGCGCAGTTACGTGCGAAAAGCGCAAGAAATCCTGATTGCCATGATGATCGAGTCAGTATGGGATAAAACTCGAATTTTGGAGGTGTACTTGAACATTGCCGAGTGGGGTGTTGGTGTCTTTGGGATTGAAGAGGCCGCGCAACATTACTTTGGGGTGCCTGCCAGTCGACTGACTGCTCGCCAGGCCGCTTGGCTGGCTTCAATTCTGCCTGCGCCCAAGCGTTATGACCGCAACCGGCGCTCGAACTGGATCGAGCGCAAGACGGGCATCGTCATGCGGCGCATGCCGCAGGTGCAGATTCCGTAACTTTTTTGCGACATCCTGAAAACTGTTATTGCATACAGTACTGTTTTGATATACAGTATTTCTATTGAGCAATAGAACAGTGAGGATTTGGCCATGACCGCTTTTACCGATACCGGCACGATGATTAACCCCAAGTTGCTTGGACGCCATCAGCCCGAGCGAGCTTCAACCCGATTTTTGAGTGACGTCGCATTGGTGGCTTTTTGGGCGGCCCTGGTGCCTGGACTGATGTGGTTTGGCGCAGCCGTTGGATTCTAAAAACTGGGCTATACTGTTGCGTTAACGTATCCTCTGCCCGGCAAGGCCATGCCAAATTGGTTGGATCATGGCCACAATCAAGGCGCTTTATGTGCCTAACAAGTCAGTCGCGAGCATGATGCATTTGGAGCCTAGTTATGAATTTGATTGCCCAGATTGAGCAAGAAGAAATTGCTCGTTTGACCGAAGGCAAGACCATGCCAGAGTTTGGTCCCGGTGACACCTTGGTGGTGAACGTCAATGTGGTTGAAGGTAACCGCAAGCGTGTACAGGCCTACGAAGGTGTCGTGATTGCCAAGCGTAACCGTGGTTTGAATTCCGCGTTCATCGTTCGCAAGATTTCCTCGGGCGAAGCTGTTGAGCGGACCTTCCAGTTGTATTCCCCACAAATCGCCTCAATCGAAGTCAAGCGCCGCGGCGATGTGCGTCGTGCCAAGCTGTACTACCTGCGTCAGCGTTCAGGCAAGTCAGCGCGGATCAAAGAAAAGCTCGTGCGTCGCTCTGCGGCTTGATATGGCGGGCTGATCGACATGCGTGTCGCTTTCTTAGTTGCGGTTAAACAGAAAAGCACCCCTTGCGGTGCTTTTTTGTTGTCTGAAGGCGTGCGAACTCATGACCAAGCCTGATCCGACCTCGCCACTGGCGCTGCGGGCCAAGCAGCGCTTGGTCTTTGACCCACAAGTGCAGCCCTGGGTGCCGGCTCACAACAAACACGGCTTGATCCCGCCTAACGCTTTAAACCCGGATTTCGTGCGTGCGGTTCTTAGCCGATCCATTGATCAGCCTTGGGAGCTGCCCGATGAGTTTGCCAGGCATCAAGCGGCCGTGGCGCGTCAAGCCATCGAGGCAGCGGTACTTGTCCCGGTGGTGATGCGAGATACCGGTTTGACCGTGTTGTTGACCCAGCGCACCGAGCACTTAAACGATCACGCCGGACAGGTCAGCTTTCCGGGTGGACGGGTTGAGCAAACGGATTCGGATCCGGTGGCCACTGCGCTGCGTGAAACTCAGGAAGAAACCGGTTTGAGTTCAGAACACATCGATGTCATTGGTCGCCTGCCGCGCTATATGACTGGCACGGGGTATGCCATCACCCCTGTGACTGGCTTGGTTCGCCCGAGTTTTGAGTTGGTGCCTGATACCTTTGAGGTGGCGCATGTTTTTGAGGTGCCGCTGGCGCACTTGACCGATCCGGCCAATTACCGCTTGCATCGTGCGCAATTGCCCGACGGCTCGATTCGGCACTATTACTCAGTGCCGTTTGAGAATTTCTTCATCTGGGGGGCGACTGCAGCCATGTTGCGCGGTGTCTATCAGGTTTTGGCGCAAGCTTTTTCTTCGAGCAGGCGCAGGTAAAGCGCGTGACGCCTTGGGTCGATCAGACCGTTGGCCAGTGCATTTAAGACACCACAATTCGGTTCATTCCAATGCCGGCAGTTATAGAAACGACAATCCTGCTTGTACGCGGCAAACTCGGGAAAACCCAATTCAATCTCTTGTTCACTTAAGTGAGACAGCCCGAACGCCTGCACCCCGGGCGAGTCAATCACATCGCCATGTTGCTCGGGCAGATGATAAAGGCGCGTGGCTGTGGTGGTGTGCTTGCCGGCGTCAAGTGCCATGGAGTGAGGTTGCGTTAGGGCGCGAGCATCTGGTACCACAGCGTTTAGCAAGGTCGACTTGCCCATGGCACTTTGGCCAAGCAACAGCGTGGTCTTGTCTTTTAAGTGAGGCAACAGTGTCGTTTTGATGCTCTCGGGGCTTAGCGCGCTGACCTCAAGCACCTGCACGCCGAGGCTGCGGTATGGCTGTAGCTTTTGATGGGCTTGTGCAAGTGCCTCGGTCAAATCAACTTTGTTTAAAACGATCAGTGGCGTGACACCGGCAGCCCAAGCGCCAGCAAGCGCACGCCCGAGCAAGTCGTCCGAAAAGCTCGGTGTCACAGCGACTACCACCATGACTTGATCGACGTTGGCTGCAAATTGTTTGGTGCGCCACTGGTCTGAGCGAAATAAAATATTGTCACGCGGCTCGATCGCAGTTAACTGCGCCTCATGCTCGCCATGCAGCTGCAGGCTGACCCAGTCACCGACAGCGGCTTCATTGCGTTTACCTTTGGGGTAGCAGTGTCGAGTTTGACCGCAGGCAAGCTCGACGTTGTAGTGCCGGCCATGGGCACTAATGACGCGCCCACGCGCGGGGGGAGTGTTCATGCGCTTGCCAACGCTTTGATCCGAATGGCAGCAGGCGGATGACTGTCATAGAAGGCTGAGTGAACCGGGTCGGGCGTGAGCGTTGCTGCGTTGTCGTTAAAGAGCTTGACCAATGCAGACACCAAGTCCTTGGCTTGGCTTTGTGCGGCCGCAAAGCGGTCGGCTTCAAATTCATCGCGTCGGGATAACCAGCTCGTCAGCGGTGTAAGCATGAAGGTAAAGACGGGCATGACCAACACAAATAGCAGAAGTGCCATGCCGTTGTTCGATCCAGCCAATGGGGTCACACCGAGGCCTTCATAAAACCAGGCTTGTCCGGTCAGCCAGCCGAGTAACGCAAAAATCAAAAAAGAACCGGCCAAGGTGGTGATGAGTCGTCGGGTGATGTGTTTATGTTTGAAGTGGCCAAGTTCGTGGGCCAAGACGGCTTCGATCTCAGCCGGTGTTAATTTGGCCAGTAGCGTATCGAAAAACACGATCCGGCGTGACTTGCCAACACCGGTGAAGTAAGCATTGCCGTGGGCTGAGCGTTTTGAGCCGTCCATCACAAATAGCCCTTGAATCGAAAAATCACAGCGCTTGGCTAACGCCTCGATGCGCGCTTTGAGGCCCTGATCCGATAGTGGGCTGAATTTATTAAATAGTGGCGCAATCCAGGTCGGGAAAATCAACATCACCATGAAATTGAATGCCGCCCAACTCGCCCATGCCCACACCCACCAGGTCGGCCCAGCGCTACCCATGAGCCAAAGGATCAGTGTCAATAGCGGCAGACCCAGCGCAATACTCAGGACCAGCCCTTTGACCGAATCGGTCAGAAACAGTTGGGGTGTCATGCGGTTAAACCCAAAGCGGCCTTCGAGCTTGAATTGACGGTAGATGGTAAAGGGCAAACTGATGGCGCCAAGTAGCAGCACCACCGAGCCGATGAGTGCGACATCGCGCCATAAGACGTTACCAAACCATTGGTCAACGCCCAGGTAAATCGCACCCAAGACGCCGCCGAAGGTTAACGCCATCAAAACCGCGGTATCAAAGACGGTCTTGATGATGCGCAGTCGCGTGCGCGCGATGGTGTAGTCGGCCGCACGCCTGTGGCTTGCCAAACCGATGCGTTGAGCAAACGCCTGGGGGACGTCATTGCGATGTTGGGCCACGTGGTGGATCTGTCGGCGCGCCAGCCAAATCCGAACGCCAGCATTCAGTGCCAGTAAAGACAGAAATAGGGCGCTCAAGGTGATGGCTTGCATGTGCGACAATCAATCCTTCATGAGTGGCAATAGAGTCAATAGACAGTCACCATCATTATAGGTTCAGGATATGGCGCAGCGAGACGACAATACACATACCGACGCAAGGGTCACTGAAAGCGAGCCGCCCAAGGCGCTTCGCAATGACATGCGACTGGTGTGGCTGGATATGGAAATGAGCGGCTTGGACCCGGAAAAGGAACGGATTCTGGAAGTGGCCGCCGTGGTCACCGAGCCGGATCTGAAGGTCGTGGCGCAGTCTGAGGTGCTGGTGGTGCATCAAAGTGACGAGCTTTTAGAGGCCATGGACAAGTGGAACCAGTCAACGCACAGCAAAACTGGGTTGATTGAGAAGGTGCGTGCATCGACTTTGACCGAGACGCAGGCCGAGATCCAAATGATCGAGTTTTTAGCGCAGCATGTGGCACCAGGCAAATCGCCACTGTGTGGCAACAGTGTCAGCCAGGATCGGCGATTTATGTTTCGCTACATGCCGCTATTGGAGAAGTTCTTTCACTACCGCACCATTGATGTCAGCACCATCAAGGAGCTTGCCCGTCGCTGGCGCCCGGCTTTGCTCAAAGGGTTTCAAAAGCGCAGCCAGCACGAGGCGTTAGCCGATATCTATGAGTCGATTGATGAAATGCGCTATTACCGTGAGCATTTCATTCGGCTTGACCAAGCCAATGAGTCAGCCACTAACGCTTGAGCTTTGACAAAACGATTCGGCGATACCAGCTAAAGAGCAACAATCCGGAGGTCAACAGACCTAGTCCGGCCATCAGCCACATCGTGCCCGCCCCGGGCGGGGCGTTTGGCATGATCCATTGGCGCACGGGCTCCATGAGACCTTGACCAGGTCCAAAGCCCAGATACCAACCGCCACCCAAGCCAATGATGCTTAGCGTGATCGTCTGGATCATCAGGGGCACCATGGCGATTTTGTGGGCGCGCAACAGGTAGACGTTGGCGCAATGCATGGCATCGATGATGTGAAAGATGGGCAAGATGACCAGCAGCGAAATGGCGATGCCAGCGACTGCTGGATCGCTGGTGTAGACCGACACAATGAGCTCACGCCCAAAAAAGAGCACGCCAGCGGTGATGACTGCGCCCACGAACGCCACTGCCAGACCAGTCATGCCGGTGCGGTGAGCCAGTGCATGGTCACCAGCGCCGATGGCTTGTGCCGTTTGTGCTGCTGTGGCGATGCCGATGGCCAAAGGCATCATGTAACAAAGGGCGGCGAGGTTTGACGTGATTTGATG
>SKIZ01000009.1 GCA_007116135.1 Burkholderiaceae bacterium | reverse complement strand
TCACGGCGTTGTTTGTGGTGCGCGCCTTGTTGGCTTATCTGGCGCGTCACACCTACCGAGCCTTTGGGATCTATCGGATTATCCTGGGCTGTGTTGTTGGCTACTTTCTGTTTTTGCGTTGATATGGGGTTGGTGCAGGCAGACCCCATCTTCGTTGACCACGATCCAGCCGCCGCGTGCGATGTCTTGTGCACCTAAATGATCTGCCTCCCAGTCTGGCAACACCCAGCGGTCGATCGGCACGCATTGATGCGCATCGACGTAGTGGCCCGGTCGATGCGTGTGTCCGTGGATGAGGGTCTCTAAGCCAGTTTCGGATAGTCGCTTGGCAATGCTTTGCAGCTGGACATCATGCCAAATTGCGTTTTGCTCGGATTGTGTTTGTTGACTCTTTTGTCGGGCTCGATGGGCGATCGCTTGGCGCTGGCGCTTCGTGAGCCACAGGAAGGCGCGCTGCACCCATGCGTGTCGCACGACGGCACGAAACCGTTGGTAGGCCAGGTCACTGGTACAAAACTCATCGCCATGCGCCAGTAGCAGCCGCATCGGACCGACTTCGAGGATGGTTTGTGGCGCGAGCATCTGGGCATGGACTTCGCGGGCCAGTCGCGAGCCCATCAGAAAGTCGCGGTTACCGTGACCCATCCAAAGCGGGATGTGTTGGCCGACTGCACGCAATTGCGCCAGGGCTTCTTTGAGCCAAGGTTCGGGCTGCTCGATGCAGTCGTCGCCAATCCAGACGTCAAATACATCTCCCAAAAGCAGCAAGGCGCTTGCTTGGGCGCGCGCTTTGTCTAAGAACGCGTAAAACGCCTGAGCTGTCTTTGGGTTTTGCGGGCCAAGGTGAATGTCAGAGGCCAGCCAGACTGGCCCTGACAACACTAGCTTATTGCAAGACGGTGGCGGAGGTGATGACGACATCTTCGACCGGCACGTTCTGGTGAAAGCCAGCATTGCCGGTGCGAACCGTGCGGATCTGGTCCACCACGTCCTGACCTTCAACGACTTTGCCAAACACGGCGTAGCCCCAGCCTTGTGCCGTTGGCGCCGTGTGGTTCAGAAAGTCGTTGTTGGCAACGTTAATAAAGAACTGCGCAGTCGCCGAGTGCGGGTCATTGGTGCGTGCCATGGCCAAGGTGTACTTGTCATTCTTTAGGCCGTTGTTGGCTTCGTTTTCAATCGGTGCGCCCGTGGATTTTTGCTTCATGCCCGGTTCAAAGCCGCCGCCCTGGATCATGAAGCCATCGATGACGCGATGGAAAATCGTGTTGTCGTAAAAACCGTCACGCACGTAGGTCAGAAAGTTCTCGGCTGATACCGGGGCATTGGCGGTATCGAGTTCAATGACGATTTCGCCAGCCGAAGTCGTGAGTTTGACGCGTGGGGATGTGCTCATAGATGTTGAATCCTGGTTGGTTTGAGAAACAGATTGGGCCAAGGCCTGTGTGCCGGTTAAGGAGAACATAACCAGAAAGGTCATGGTGACCATCGAGCGGTAAAATAGGGAAAGACTCATGGTTGGCTTACCTCTTTGATGAATTGTTGCAGCGCAGTTGCACGGGCAGCGGCGGCTCGGTCGCCAAGGCTTGCAGCACGCTCATAGTCGCGAAGCGCCATTAGTAGCCGCAAATCAGCCAGATTACTCACCGCGCTGGCATAACCTGGGTTTGTCATCACCGCCATTTCAAGCGCCATGAGTGCCTGGTCATAGTCGCCTGCGCCAATATAGAGAATCGCTGAATTATTCCACGGCTCGGCAAGTTCGGGGTAGCGAACCGTCATGTCGCGATACACCGCTTGCGCTTCGTTGATACGTCCTAGCTGCGCGAGCGCGCGCGCTTTAAGGAACAGCAGTTGCACATCTTGGCCAGGCTCCTGGCGCAGGGCGATCTCGGCTTGGCGCTTATCGATGGCCTCTAGCGCAGCCTCAGCCCGGTCACGCGCAAGCATCTGGGCAATGGCGCCATGAACTTCTGCCCCAGATGGCGGCTCACTGGTGTCAGCCGACGGCGTCAGTCGATCGAGCACGTCCGCTAGCGCATTCCAGCCACGGTCAGGCGCCGCATCCTGAGCCGCAGCGGTGCTCATGAGCAGTAGGGTGATGCAAAGGCAGCTTGCTAGTGCCGGCAGCGTTAACTTCAAATCTGGTTTTTCCGCATTGGTATACTGATCTCGGTATTTTAGCTTTGCTTTGCACAAAAGCCAGATTGCCCGTTCTCGCTAACCGATGTGCTGCCCGATCATAGGGCGCTCGCCCCACTTTTGCCAAGCCGACCCACCCATGTTGCAAATCTATGATTCGCTCTCGCGCACCAAGCGCCCGTTTGAACCCGTGCAGTCCTCGTGCGTGAACATGTACGTCTGTGGCATGACCGTCTACGACTTCTGTCATTTGGGCCATGCCCGCATGTTAGTCGGCTTCGATGTGGTGCAACGTTGGTTACGCGCCAGTGGCTATAACGTGCGTTACGTGCGCAACATCACCGATGTGGATGACAAGATCATTCGCCGCGCGGTCCAGACTGATCAGCCGATTTCGGCTGTGACCCGTTTTTTTATCGACGCCATGCATGCCGATGAGCGCGCATTACAGGTCCAAGCTCCGGACGATCAGCCACAGGCCACGCAGTACATCTCCCAGATGATCGAGATGATTGAGCAACTGCAGGCGCGCGGGCTGGCCTATCAGGCCGACGATGGCGATGTGAACTTCGCGGTGCGCCAGTTCGAAGGCTATGGCAAGCTGTCTGGCAAGACGCTCGATGAGCTGCGTGCCGGTGAGCGCGTGGCCGTCTCACACGCCAAGCGTGATCCGCTGGACTTTGTGCTCTGGAAGTCAGCCAAGCCAGACGAGCCCGCTGAGTCTCGCTGGCCCTCGCCCTACGGCTGGGGGCGCCCGGGTTGGCATATTGAATGCTCAGCCATGAGCCACTCGGTTCTGGGCTTGCCGCTCGATATCCATGGTGGCGGGCCGGACTTGAAGTTTCCGCACCATGAAAACGAAATTGCTCAGTCTGAGGGTGCCTTTGGCGGGATTTTGGCGAACACCTGGATGCACTGCGGCCCCTTGATGGTTGATGCTGAAAAAATGTCCAAGTCCCTGGGCAATTTCATGACCATCCGAAACACAGTCGGGATCTCGCCCGATAGTGATCAGGCGCAATATCAAGTCAATGTCCGTGAAGCAGAGATGTTGCGCTTTTTCATTGTGCGCAACCACTACCGCAGCGCGCAGAACTATGCCCCCGATAACTTAGCCGATGCGCAAGCCGCCTTAGACAGGCTTTATCTGACTTTGCAGGCCGTCGCGCCGGCGCCAGTGACCATTGATTGGCAGGCGCCTGCGCCTGCGCAGTTCAAAGCCGCCATGGATGACGACTTTAATTCTGCTGGTGCAGTTGCGGTTCTGTTTGAGCTATGCGCTGTGGCAAACCGGGACAAAGATCCCCAAGCCAGTGGTCTGATGCTTGCTTTGGCGCGCGTGATCGGACTTTTGAACGTCGATGCTAACGATTACTTTAAAGCGCCCACGCGCTACACCCAGCGAGCTTTGAATGCCCAAGCGCTCGGGTCGGTCGCGGTGCTCAACGACGATGAGATCGAGGCCCAAGTGCAAAAGCGCGTCGCAGCCAAGAAAAACAAGGATTTTGCCTTGGCCGATCAGATTCGCGAATCGTTGGCCCAGGCCGGCGTGGTGATTGAAGACAAGCCCGGTGGCTTGACGCAATGGCGTCGAGGGTAGGCCGGCTCATGCCAAGTCAAGTTCATCGTCGCAATGGCAAACCCGATTACTGGGACCAGGCGCTTGTCGAACTGACCAAACGCGACCGTGTGATGCGTAAGCTCATCCCGGCACATCCGGGTGTCTGGCTCGAGTCGCGTGGTAATCCGTTTGTCACTTTAGCGCGCTCGATTGTCGGCCAGCAGATATCGGTGGCAGCTGCTGAGTCAGTCTGGCAGCGCGTGTTGCTCAATTGCGGGCGTCCTCTGACACCGTCACGGATCATTGATGCGGGCGTGCCGGTTTTGCGTGACAGCGGTTTGTCCGGTCGAAAAGTGGAGTACATCCTTGATTTGGCTGGACATTTCAAAAGCCGTGCCGTGCGCCCTTCGCGCTGGGCCGAGATGGATGATGAGGCAGTGATTGCTGAGCTTAGTGACATTCGGGGCATTGGGCGCTGGACGGCAGAGATGTTTTTGATATTCAATCTGCAGCGTCCTAATATCCTGCCCTTGGATGATGTTGGGTTACTAAAAGCGATTTCGCTGCTGTATTTCAGCGGCGAGCGGGTCTCGCGCTATGAAGCCCGTGAGGTGGCGCAGGCTTGGCAGCCGTGGTGTACGGTTGCGACCTGGTATTTGTGGCGCAGTCTAGACCCAATTCCGGTGGAGTACTAAGCCGGTTAAACTATGACTAATTTGACCATGCGCTGATCAAGGGAAGACAACAAAGCGATGCGCAATACGTTTCTTGAATTTGAACAACCGATAGCCGAACTCGAGAGCAAAATCGAGCAACTGCGGTATGTTCAGGCTGACTCTGCTGTGGACATTTCCGAGGAAATTTCGCGTCTGCAGCAAAAGAGTCAAAACCTGGCTAAGGACATATACGCCAAGCTCTCGCCCTGGCAAACCGCGTTGGTGGCGCGTCACCCGCAGCGGCCATACACGCTTGACTATGTGCGTGAGATTTTTACGGATTTCCACGAGCTGCATGGCGATCGTATGTATGCCGATGACCAGTCGATCATCGGTGGCATGGCGCGCTTTAACGACTCGCCCTGTATGGTCATTGGCCATCAGAAGGGGCGTGACACCAAGGAGCGTGCCGCGCGCAACTTTGGCATGCCCAGACCCGAGGGCTACCGCAAAGCGTTGCGATTGATGCGTTTGGCGGAAAAATTCCGCATGCCAGTCTTCACCTTTGTCGATACGCCAGGTGCTTATCCGGGCATCGGTGCCGAAGAGCGCGGTCAGTCCGAAGCCATTGGCCGAAATATTTTTGCGATGGCTGAGTTAAAGGTGCCCATTATCAGCACCATTATCGGTGAGGGCGGGTCGGGCGGCGCGCTAGCCATCGCTGTGGCCAACACCGTCTTAATGCTGCAATATTCGACTTACTCAGTCATATCGCCCGAAGGGTGCGCATCGATTTTGTGGCGCAGTCCCGATAAGGCACAAGATGCCGCACAAGCGCTGGCAATCACTGCCGATCGCCTCAAGGCATTAGGTCTTATCGATCGCGTGGTCAACGAACCCGTCGGTGGCGCGCACCGTGACCCGCGTGTGATGGCCCGCCTGTTGCGCCGAGCGTTAGCTGATTCTGTGCGTCAGTTTGCCGGGATGTCTGCCCAAGAGCTCATTGACCATCGGCTCCAACGGTTGTTGGCCTATGGCGAATTCCAACTCGCAAAAAACTGAAACGTCTGAATCGAGTCGCCGCGTCGCTGACAATGGCGATGCGAGGCTTGAGCAAAGGCTCGATGCCGCACTTGGGCACTTGCCGGCGAAATCGTTGATTGCGGTGGCCGCCAGTGGCGGGCCAGACTCAAGCGCACTGGCTGTTTGCGCCAGTCATTGGTGCCGCAGGCACGGCTCATCACTGACACTGTTTCACGTCCACCACGGCTTAAACGACATGGCCAGCCAGTGGCAAGACCAAGCACAAGCACTGGCCCGATTGCTTGACTGCGGCTTTAATGCCCGGCAGGTCATAGTGCAACGTGATTTAGGTCTGGGCCTTGAGGC
>SKIZ01000086.1 GCA_007116135.1 Burkholderiaceae bacterium | reverse complement strand
CGCAAAAACCACGCCATCGGGATCATGATGGCTAGCAACAGCGACAGCGTCCAATACGCGCCGGTCCAGTCCAGCGTATCAATCAAGACCTGCCCGGTTGGTACCACCAGAAACTGCCCCAGTGAGCCACCGGCGCTGGCAATGCCCATGGCCGTTGATCGGTAACTCAGCGGCACGGTGCGAGCAATCACCGGCAGGATCACCGCAAAGGTAGTGCCTGCTTGACCCAGGCCCACGAGCACACCGGCGTAGAGATAGAGCTCCATTTCGGTGACCGCATAACGCGTTCCGATCAGACCCGCGGCATACAAGAGCGCGGCAAACGCAACCGTGCGGCCTGAGCCATATCTGTCAGCCATGATGCCGGCTAAGATGGCGCCAAACCCCCAGGTAATGTTCTGTAGCGCGAAAGCCATGGAGAAGACGTCACGTGCCCAGCCGTGATGGATACCCATGGGCTGCATAAACAGTCCGAAGGTGGCCCGAATGCCCATGGCCAGTAAAACAAACAAGGTGCCAATCAGAATGGGGCGATAGCTAAAGGATGTCTGGGCAGCTGCAGTGGTCATGATTTTTATTATGCGTTTGGTATTTTTGCGTGTTTGTCATTTTTATGGCGCCGCCGGCACGATTCGAACGTGCGACTCCCTTCTTAGGAGGAAGGTACTCTATCCCCTGAGTTACGGCGGCAAGCGCTCAAGTTTAGCAACGAAACGCTCAGCCTCGCGGGTGGTGCTGTGCATGCAATTGCTTAAGGCGTTGACTTGCGACATGGGTATAGATTTGGGTCGTGGAGATATCGGCATGTCCAAGCAAAAGTTGCACGACCCGCAAATCGGCCCCATGATTGAGCAAATGCGTGGCAAAAGCATGACGCAAGACGTGCGGCGACAGCGGGGCGCGCACACCGGCTTTGACCGCATATTTTTTGACTAAAAGCCAAAAAGCCTGTCGCGTCATTGCTTGAGCGCGGCCAGTGACAAATAAAGCCTGGCTGCTGCGCTGTTTCAGTAGCGCCGGGCGCGATTGGTCGAGGTAACGTTGCACCCAGTGGGCCGCCTCCTGCCCCAAGGGCACCAACCGATCTTTGCCCCCTTTGCCCTGGACGACTCGAACCACACCGTCGGCCAGACTTAAATCAAGCACACCCAATTGCACCAGCTCCGAGACCCGCAGCCCAGTGGCATAGAGCACCTCAAGCATCGCCCGGTCACGCACACCTAGGTCACTGTCGTCGGGCGCATAGAGAAGCGCCTCAATTTGGGCCTCACTGATGGTTTTTGGCAGTCGCGCGGGTTGCTTGGCAGCCATGATTTGCAAGCATGGATCGTTCTGGATCCGTCCGCCGCGACGAGCCCAGCGGTAGTATCGTCGCAAACTCGCCAAGCGACGATTGGCCGTGCTCGACTTGGTCTGGGCGTGCCCATCGGACTGCCATGCCAAGATGTCTTCGCTTTGCACTTGGTCCAAGGTTTTACCGCGCTTGCAAACCCAGCGTTCAAAGGCGGTGAGGTCTCGCCGATAAGCCGCCAGGGTATTGCTGGCCAAACCGTCCTCTAGCCAGAGCGCATCGATAAATGCGCTGATGGCCACAGACTCGGGTGCGGGATCTGCAGTTTGCATGTTCACGATTTTCGCATCAGATCGCCAATGCGCCACAATAGCGGGTTGGCTTTTTTTTCAATCGACCGCTTGACCATCTCCGTATGTCCACCTTTTGGCTCGTTGTACCCGACTTTTTGCTAATCCTGCTGGGTTGGCTGCTGTTTCATCGATTTGGCTTTAGCCGTGAGTTCTTTACCGGCCTAGAAAAGCTCGTCTATTACGTACTGTTTCCCACGTTGCTGTTTCAGTCGGTCCTAAAGACACCGCTGTCGGCTCAGACAACCGGCGACCTCCTTATCGCCGCGTCTGTAATTATCGCCGTCGGGGTGGTGCTGTCGCATCTTGGCGGGCTCATTTTGAAAGTTCCAGCGCGGCTAGTTGCCTCTGGCGCTCAGTGTGGCTTTCGATTCAACACCTATTTGGCCCTGGCGCTGGCACCGAGTGTGGCCGGCACAACGGGTCAGACCCAGATGGCTTTACTGATTGGGCTGGCAGTCCCGATTGTGAACATTGCTGCGGTCTACCCATTGGCACGCCAACAAGGTGGCAACCTCTTTGCTGCGCTTTTGCGCAACCCCCTGCTGATGGCCACAGCGCTGGGCCTAATCGCCAATTTAATGGGGTTAAAGCTGCCACAATCGATTGACATTCTGGCAGACCGGCTTGGGCTGGCAGCGCTGGCGCTAGGTATCTTGTGCATCGGCCCAAGCTTGAGCTGGCAAGGCAGTCAGGGACAAGGCCGGTTTGTAAGCTGGATTGTGGTGACCAAACTGATCGTGCTGCCACTGGTGGCCTGGGGTTGCGCCATTTGGTTGAGCCTCGATGCCGTCACCACCTCAATCATCGTGCTGTTTGCCAGCATGCCTTGCGCTAGCGCAGCCTACGTTCTGGCGGTTCGAATGGGTGGTGATGGCCGCTTGGTCAGCCTCATCATTTCTGCCACGACGCTCTTTAGCGCAGTGACCATCCCGATTTGGCTCAGTCTGCTAACCTAAGCTCTTCCTTGAAGTAGTGACTGTCAAAGTGTTGCACTATGCCAACAGCTGAAATCAGCCTTAATTTGCCAGACGAAAACGCCACCGAGCAACTCGGGGCACAACTCGCTGCGATTTTGCTTGAATCGGTAAGTTCAAATAAAAACAATGGGTTAGATAGCAATACAGGTGCCACTATCTACCTCAGGGGCGAGCTCGGCGCAGGCAAAACAGCGCTTGTCAGAGCGTTACTTCGCGCCTGTGGCGTGACCTCAAGAATCAAGAGTCCCAGCTACGCTTTGCTTGAGTCTTATAAAGTTTCGAGCTTATACTTTTATCACATTGATTTTTATAGATTTAGTGATTCGAGTGAGTGGCAGGATGCCGGATTCAGAGACTTGTTCCGGCCTGATGCGGTCATCTTAATTGAGTGGCCGCAAAAGGCCGGGGACCAGTTGCCAGCACCTGATCTGTTGATCGAACTGTCTTATGAAGGCAGCGGTCGCAGTGCTCGAGTTCAAGCTGAAACGAAGCGAGGTGCAACATGGCTCAGAAATCTAAGCAAGAATTGTCCGCAGTGACAAAACCACCGGTATCACGGCGCCAGATTTTGGCGGCAGCCGGTGCCATGATCTGTCTGCCGGTGATTCCGCGCATGGCGTTTGCTTCAACGGTGCTTGCCGTACGGACTTGGCCAGCGCCTGATTACACCCGAATTACCTTAGAGCTTGCCAGCGAGTTAAAGGCCGAGCACTTCACGCTTGAAAACCCAAACCGGATGGTCGTTGACATCGAAGGGCTGCAAATGAGCAATGCGCTTGAGCAGCTCGTGAGCAGTGTGCAACCTGACGATCCCTACATCGCTAGCTTGCGGGTTGGTCAAAACCGGCCAGAAGTGGTGCGCTTGGTGATTGACTTAAAGCAAGCCATCGCACCGCAGGTCTTTACCCTAAAGCCAGTTGGTGATTACCAATACCGCTTAGTGCTTGACCTCTATCCGATCGTGGCCCAAGACCCGCTCATGGCGTTTTTGAAGCAGCAGCCCGACTTGGCCGGTGATGACCCCTTGGCCAGCCTGCTAGAAGAAATCACGCGCAACGCCCCTGCAAACACCCCAGCGCCGGCCTTGGCCGCGCCTGCGCAACCCGCGGCACCCAAAGTAGCCGAGCGCACCCGCCGTCGTCGCACGCTGACCGTGGCAATCGATGCCGGCCACGGCGGCGAGGATCCCGGTGCCGTTGGCCGTGGCGGCACACGAGAAAAAGACGTGGTTCTGGCCATTGCCAAGCGCCTGAAAGAAAAAGTGGATGCCACCCCAGGCATGCGCGGTTATTTAACCCGTGACGGCGATTACTTCGTGCCGCTGCGGGTTCGTGTTGAAAAAGCACGGCGCGTCAAAGCCGATCTGTTCGTGTCGGTTCACGCCGACGCCTTTGTGCGACCAACCGCTGGTGGTAGTTCGGCCTACATCTTGTCGCAACGCGGTGCTTCAAGCAACTCAGCGCGCTGGTTGGCTCAGCGCGAGAACGCCGCCGACCTCATCGGCGGGGTCAACTTGGGTGCGGAAAGTTCCGATGTCGCCAAACTGTTGCTTGACCTGTCAACGACGGCACAAATCAAGGACTCCAAAGTCGTGGCGCAAAACCTGCTGACTGAGCTTAGATCGGTCTACCGACTTCACAAGCCCCAAGTCGAGCAAGCCGGTTTTGCTGTCTTGCGTGCCCCAGACATCCCCTCCGTGTTGGTTGAGACGGCCTTCATTAGCAACCCGAAAGAGGAACGCCTGCTGCGCAGTCGTCAATACCAGGACAAGTTCGCCACCGCCTTGCATCGCGGCGTGGTGCAGTTCTTCAAAAACAACCCGCACTTGGCCGACGCTTCCTAAGAGGCAAGCCCCCGTCGGGTGCAGCTAGCGCTCTACAATAAGCCTCTGAGTTGCTCGGAGGCTTATTTATGTCCGCACCACCGCACCGCATTGCCGCCCTGCCTGACAAGCTGATTAGCCAGATCGCCGCCGGTGAGGTGATCGAGCGGCCCGCTTCAGTGTTAAAGGAGCTCGTTGAAAACGCCATTGACGCCAATGCCAGCGTCATTGAGGTGCGGCTACAAGGTGGCGGTATCCGTCGAATTGCCGTCACCGATGATGGTCGAGGCATCGATTCAGACGAGCTGCCACTGGCTATCAAGCGCCACGCGACCAGCAAAATCCGCTCGCTTGCCGACCTCGAGTCGGTTGCCTCCATGGGGTTTCGCGGCGAGGCCTTAGCCTCCATCGCGTCAGTGGCCCGGCTAACCTTAATTTCGCGCACAGCCCAAGCCCCCAACGCCTGGCAAATCAACGGGCAACAGCAAACGGCTGAACCAGCCAGCGGCGCCCTAGGCACCACCGTCGATGTGCGAGGATTGTTTGACGACGTGCCAGCCAGACGCAAATTTCTTAAATCCGAAGCCACCGAACTTGGGCATTGCCTAGAGACAATGGCTCGGCTGGGGTTAGCGCATCCCGAGGTGGGATTTCGCATTTTTCATAATGACAAGGCCATACGTCAGTGGCCCGTTGGGTCGCTAACCAAACGCACCAGCGATGTCCTGGGCCAAGACTTCACTGACCAAACCATCGCCATCGATGCACAAGCCGGGCCGGCCCAAATACGCGGACTCGTAAGCCGCCCAACTGCCGCTCGCGCACGGGCCGATCGTCAATACCTCTTTGTCAATGGACGCCACGTGCGCGATCGCACCGTCTCGCATGCGCTGCGCAGCGCTTATGCTGATGTGCTGCATGGCGAGCGCCAGCCAGCGTATGTCCTCTTTATCGACATTGACCCACAAAGCGTCGATGTCAATGTACACCCGGCCAAGCACGAGGTTCGATTTCGCGACAGTGGCGCGGTCTACCGTTTGGTGCATCAAGTGATTACGCAGGCGTTGTCGACCAATCTCATGCCTGCCCCTGAGGCCGGCGCACCCCTTGCCAGTGAACCGCTTGCCAGCACACCCCAACACGCATCGGCTGGCTTGCCAAACCCGCCATCTGGCTGGGGCCGGTCAATGCCAATACCTACACAGTCACGCTTGCGCTTAAATGAGCCTGCTGCTCGCACCAACCAAAGCCTGTCCGGCTGGACCCAAGCCCACGCGCCGATTGAGCCAAACCCAGTCACGGCAGAGCAAGCCGTGGTTTGGCCATTGGG
>SKIZ01000113.1 GCA_007116135.1 Burkholderiaceae bacterium | reverse complement strand
TGACAAGCGATGCCACGCTCACGGGCGAACTGAACCATGTCATAGACGGTCAAGAAATAGGCGGCATAGCCAAGTTCATCAATTAATTGCAGCTCGTGTTCTAGCTGCGCTTGCACCGTCAAAGGCACCCCATTGGGATAACGTTTGCCAGCACCTTTAGTCGTTTCTTGCACAAGATATGTTTGCTCCGTATAGGGCGCTGGGACAATCTCTTTGGGATACGAATAGCGCAAGTCACCAAGGTCAAACTCACAGCGCTTAGCGATCTGGGTCGTTTGCCTAAGCACCTCGGCATCGTAGAGTTGCGCAAGACGCAGGCGGGTGCGCAGATGTTGTTCAGCATTCGGTGCAAGCAGCCAACCACAGTCTTTGACTGCTCGCGCGTGTCGGATCGCGCACAACACATCGTGTAACGGTTTATCGCTGCGCCGAACCATTTGAACCTGACCGACCGCCACACGTTTGATCTGATGATCGGCTGCCCATTGACGCAGGGTGCGCTGCGTCTGTGATTCACCGGCATGCAGCAGGGCCGTCTGTCCAAGCCACCAAGCGCCTGTGAAATGACGCTGTAGCTGGGCAATCCCGTCGAGCACACCGGCAAGCGAACTTGCCGGCGGTGGCAGCAAAATCGCCAAGCACTCCGATAGCGTGACTAAGTCTTGCGGTTCAAATCGATAGTGGCCTTTCTTGGCTCGAGCGCAAGCCTGCGTGATCGCCTGACATAAAGCGGCGTATGCCGCCTGATTGGGCGCGAGCAACACGATCGAGCAGTAAGACTGCGAGTCAGTCTGTAGCCGAAACAAGCTGCCCACGATCAATTGCAGTTGACACTGGCTTGCCTGGCGCCATGCACGCACGACACCAGCGACCGAACACTCATCGGTGATGGCCAAGGCACGATAGCCCAATTGGCTTGCCTGCTGGACTAAATCTTCTGGCGCACCCGTGGCACTTAAGAAAGACATCTCGGTTTGGCAACATAGCTCAGCGTATTCGGGCAACATCGTCGACCTACCCAAACAAGCCATGTAAAAACCAACGCGCATCCACACGGTCTCGCTGGCGATAAATCCAATAGCGCCGAGTCGAGCCGTCGGTGGCAACAAAGTAGTCACGCAGCGCCCACTGGTGCTGCCACCACCCCGTCTCAATGCGGTATGGCCCGTGCAACAAGCGCAAGGGACCTTCTAAGCAGGGGTGATTGCGATGCATTCGCAACGCACGGGGCTTCTCAAGCAACCAGGCTGGCGCATGTTCACCAAGCACAGGCGTACTCAGATCATTTGCCGCTGTATCACTGAGTGCTTTCCACTGGTTTGCTACCTCCGGTCGATGGTCTGGCTGACAAGCCGGCTGACTGACCCCATGATCGCCCAAGCGGGCACGCAAAACATCCAAGGTCTGCTGCAACTGCTGTTGCTGAGTCGAGGGATCGGCAAACAAGCGCCCAGTTTCGGGTTGCCGTTGTGCCAGCGTGTGACTGCGCAGAACAATCTGAGTCACGGGCGCGGGCAATTGCACCGTGTCTAACCGGGTTTTAAGCCAGCGCCAAAGCACCGCATACCGGTCAGTGGCTTGGCTGACACTCATCATCAGTATGGTTGGGCGTCTGGCACGCCGTCGGTCGTGGTGATAGAGCCGCCACTCCAGACGAGTCGCAGTCAAATGATGTTCGAAGAGCCACTGGCAAAGCGCCTCTAGCAGTTGTTGCAAGTACGGTGCTAAGGCTGGACTATGCGCGATGTGATAGGGCAGGTTTCGCTGTTGCTCAAAGTGCGCGGGCAATTGTGCGGGCTTGAACTGAAACACCGCCGCACCATAAGCCTGATCGATTTCTAGCAACAATCGCGGGTCTGTGCGCTCGGCTAACGCCTGGCGAGGCAGTGCACGCAACTGACCAAGTGACTCACACCCCAGTGCCTGCAGCCACGTGTGCGCTTGTCGCAGGCTTGACAAGACACTAGCTGGCAACTGATCAAGGCGTTGCGCTAAACGTCGCGGTGACAAGCCGTAGCGCCAGGTCACGGATCGCTTGCGAACAGGCGTCTGCCACAACAATAGCCGAGCCCCCAGTGCCGTGGCCGCCATAGCGACCTCGGCGGCCATGGCCAGGCTGTCTAATTCAAACTCGACGCGTTGTTTGATCGCGCGCAGGCCACCTAAGCACCGCACGCTTGCGGTTAAATCGAGTAGCAGCACACCGGGCTCATGCCAGCACAGCGCCGGCGTGATGTGTGCGCCCATCTGCAGCAACGCCGGCGCATCGCTGTCACGCCAGGGCACGGTTGTAATGGCCATCCACATGTTCAATCCAGGAGCTATTCTCGCCTGCGAGCGACTCGGCTTGCCGGGACAATGTCAACGGCTTTGTCGGCTTGGGCCCTTTGGACTTAAGCACAGTGATTTGCACTTGATCGTGCGCGCCCGGCGCGAGCGCCAAGCGCAAAGGTGCAGGAGAAAAACTCGCTGCAGCTGTGCTCGGGCGAAACACGAACAACAAAATGTTGCTTGCCTGGGCGCACGCATGCAGCCGTCGCAAGGCAGCCGGGTCGATCGGGTCAAGCCACGCCAACAGAGCGCCAAACGCATGACTTTGCAACACGGTTTGCGCGCTCCAGCACGCATCGTTGTGCCGTTGGGCGCGCAAGCGCCAAAGCCGTTGACTCGACAAACGCCAGGCGCGCACGTTGGGTGTGGCCGGCGGGTTTAATAAAACAACATCTGATGCGCCAGCTAGGCGTCTGAGCGCTGGTGCGACAAGCCCAATTTCGCCGCAACCTGGCCCATCAACGAGTAACTCATTCAAACTGCCCAGCGGCCAGCCCCCGCCAGGCAGCCACGCATCGAGGGTTTGATGCGCTTGGATGCAGCTGCCGTGGCGCCCGGCATGCTCACTGCCACGCCAAACACCCACCGGTAAACTGGCGCGCAGCGGCGATGTGATCGGGTCAGTGGTGCTGATCGGTTTATTGGCCATCGTCATCGTTGCCATCGTTAAACTGCCTAGGTAAATCGCACAGACCCCGCAAAAGTGGGGTAACCATAAATTAGCTGTATAAATATACAGTATTAAGGGTGATTTCTGTCAAGCAACATGCGAGAAGATCTAGTGATTCGTCGCCCGCAGGGGCTGTATTGTCCACAGGGCGATTTCTACATCGACCCGTGGCGAGCTGTTTCGCGCGCGATCATCACCCATGCCCATGCCGATCATGCCCGCATGGGCCATGAGCATTATCTGGCCGCTGATGTAGGCCAAGATCTTTTGCGCGCACGGCTAGGCGAGATTCGACTGCAAGCACTGGCTTATGGGCAGACCGTGGATCACCAGGGTGTGCGCATCAGTTTGCACCCGGCTGGCCACGTGCTGGGCTCAGCACAAGTGCGGCTACAGTGGCGCGACGAAGTTTGGGTCGTCTCTGGCGACTACAAGCTTGATGCCGACCCGACCTGTGCGCCCTTTGAACCGGTGCGCTGCAACACCTTCATTACCGAGTCGACATTCGGGCTGCCCATTTATCGCTGGCCAGACCCTAAAACCGTGTTGCAACAAATCAATGAGTGGTGGCGCGACAATGCCCGTGCAGGCTGCCCGAGCATCATCTACGCTTACTCACTGGGTAAAGGCCAACGCATTTTGGCGGGTCTTGAACCGGGCATTGGACCCATCGCGGTGCACGGCGCGTTCACAAACCTCAACCAAGCCTATCGCGCCGCTGGCGTCAAACTGCCTCAGACGCTTGCGTTAACCGATTTAGATGCCGCACAACGCCAACAGGCGCTGCTGCTCGTGCCGCCTGCGGCGGCCGCAAGCGCCTGGCGCAGTCGGATCAAACACGCCTCAGACGCCATGGCCAGCGGTTGGATGCGGGTGCGTGGTGCGCGGCGTCGACGCAACTTCGAGCGCGGATTTGTCTTGTCCGATCACGCAGACTGGCCAAGCCTCTTGCGCGCCATTGACGCCACAGGCGCAAACCGGGTGATTGTCACGCACGGCAACACAGCCGTTTTAATACGCTGGCTAAAAGAGCAGGGGCTCGATGCACAAGCCTTCGAGACAGATTATGGCCATCAAGGCGATGCGCACGATGAATAGCGCTTTTGAGGCCAACGCATGAGGGCATTTGCACAACTCTATCGGGCGCTCGATGCCACGCGCTCGAGTCGCCAGAAGACCGATCTGATGGCGAGTTATTTCAGTCAGGCAGACGCATCTAGTGCGGCTTGGGCGGTCTACTTTTTAGCCGGTGCACGTTTGCGCCGATTGGTCAGTTCGCGCGCGCTGCGCGACTACGCGGCGACCCAAATCGAGCTGCCTCAATGGCTGTTTGAAGCAAGCTATCAGTCGGTTGGCGACTTGGCAGAAACGATCACCTTGCTGTTGCCAGAAAGCGCGGCCACGCGCGATGAGCGCTTATGTGACTGGGTCGAACACAGTTTGTTGCCCTTGCGCGCCCAGCCGGTTGATCAACGCGCACAGGGGCTTAGCCAAGCGCTAGCAGGCTGGAGTAGCGATACCCGATTTGTCTGCCTAAAACTGTTGACAGGCGGATTTCGTGTGGGCGTCTCACGCCTGCTTGTGACCCGTGCGTTAGCGCAAGCGCTAAATCTGCCAGCCACATTGATGGCTCAGCGCCTAGTGGGTTATTTAAGCGCAGACCATTTGCCCACGGCACAACGCTGGCACGCGCTTGCTAATGCCGAGCGCGACGCCTTAATTTCACCAGGTCAACCCTATCCGTTGTTTCTGGCCCATGCCCTGAAGTCTGATGGCACCGATTTTGCTGGCGAACTCGGATCGGTTAGCGACTGGCAATTCGAATACAAATACGATGGCATCCGAGCTCAGTTGGTGTGTCGCCAGGCACAAGGGTGGCTGTGGTCCCGGGGAGAAGAGTTGCTCGATTCGCAGTTTCCCGAGTTGTTAGACTTGGCCCAAGGGTTACCACAGGGCTTGGTGCTTGATGGTGAGATTCTCGTCTGGGATGACGTGCGCCAAGCGCCGGCACCCTTTGCTGCCTTACAGCAGCGTTTGGGACGCAAGCGCGTCAGTGCAGCGATGTTGCGCACCCATGGCGCGATATTCATGGCCTATGACCTGCTCGAGTATGCCGCTCAAGATTGTCGCCATTGGCCTTTGTCTAAAAGGCGCGCACAGCTTGAGCAACTTGTCAGCGCAGCCAAGCTCGCCGGCCTTCGGCTATCGCCGACACTGCATCCAAGCGATTGGGCCCAAGCTCGGGCCTTGCAACAAGGCGCCCGTGAGCACTGTGCTGAAGGCCTGATGCTCAAGCAACAGCAATCCCGCTACGGCATTGGGCGCACCCGGCAAGCCGGCGTCTGGCTCAAGTTCAAACTCGAGCCCTTTAGCATCGATGCTGTCTTGCTATATGCGCAAAAGGGCCATGGACGACGCGCTAACCTCTATACCGATTACACCTTTGCGCTTTGGCAAGACGCATCGCACGAGCCTGCGCTAGTGCCAATCGCTAAGGCCTATTCCGGATTAACGGATGAGGAAATCCGCGAAGTCGACAGCATCGTTAAAAAGACCATACTGGAGTCCTTTGGCCCTGTGCGCCAAGTCAAACCGACGCTTGTCTTTGAGGTCGGGTTTGAAGGGCTGTTTCAAAGCACACGCCACAAAAGCGGCGTGGCGCTCAGATTTCCCCGTATTTTGCGCTGGCGGCGTGACAAAAGCATTGACCAAGCCAATACGCTGGCTGAGTTAAAGGCACTCTTATGAGCACCCTTGACATCGAAGCGTGGTTTGAATCGCGTCAATGGCGACCATTTGCCTTTCAGACTGC
>SKIZ01000015.1 GCA_007116135.1 Burkholderiaceae bacterium | reverse complement strand
ATACCAATGACCTGAGCTTGCGGGGCGTGTGACTTTAAAAACCAGTCAACCAGCATGAAGCCGAGATAGGACTTGCCAGCGCCGTGGTCAACGATTGTGAAGGGTTCGCCGGTTTGGCAAAGTGACTGCAGCAAAGGCTTGATGAACTGAAACAGATGATCGACTTGCTTGAGCTTGCGCCGGCTGTCTTGGTTGAGTTTGCCATCGCGCGTCAAAATATGAAGCGCCTTTAGGAGCGCCTCAGATTGCTCTGGTCTTAAGTCTGATGAATTCATCGCGCTATTGTATGACCTGCTCGATTAAAAGCCTGGCGGCAACTCGAGGTTGGCGGTGATGGCGGGGTAGATCGTCCAAGGCTCATCGTCTTGTCCTGACAGAACCAGCCAGACACCGTCGCCGCTATTGACCCAGGTGTTTGCCAAGGCGCTGACCACGACCTGATGCGTGGTCATCACGTATGGTCCGCCTTTGGGGTCAAGCTCACGCAGAAAGGCTCGCAACTGCTGCATTTGTGCCGGGCCTTTGGCGCGGTCAGCAAAAAAGGAGTCAAGCGCTGGTAGGGGCTGAACTGGACCTAGCCCCATGTATTTGGCGGTATCAAGCGCGCGGCACCAACGACTTGACCAAATCTGGGTTGGGCGGATGTCAAGCGCTTCAAGGGCACGCCCGATGGCCTTCGATTGTTGGCGTCCTTCTTGACTCAAGTTGCGCTGGGTTGAGCAATCGTTGACATCAAAACCCGGTGGGTCGCCGCCACCAGGCGCGATGGCATGGCGCAATACCAGTACCAGCGAGGACTTCTCGGCCGCGATAGCGGGCAATGGCGCCAATGACACGAGCAGGCCTGCTGCCAGGCCCGCGATGATCCGAACGAACCCGTGTGAAGTCAACATTGTCATCATCATGTGTGCTTATTCAAAGTTCGCAGTCGACTTGATGGCGCATGGGCGATCAAACCGGACCCAAGCCGTTACACTATCAAAATTATCGAACCTAAGGGCCAATAGCCCCGCTCGGAGAGCGCGCATGTCTGACGTGATTGCGATCGTTTTTGACTTTGATGACACCTTGGCACCAGACAGCACCTCGGGCTTTCTTGAGCATATCGGGGTCGATACCGCTGATTTCTGGGCCAACCATGTCGACCCACTTTTGAGCGACGGCTGGGATCCGGTGCCCGCTTATTTGTACGCGATGATTGAGTTGTCTCGCAGTCAAAAACATGGCTTGATTACCCAGCCGCTGTTGGCCAACTGGGGTCAGAGTCTGCCGCTGCACGCCGGTGTCACAAGCTTGTTTGCGCGTTTGCGCAATCAAGTGCGCGAAATCCAGCCGCAAGTGCAGCTCGAGTTTTATCTGATATCAAGCGGCATCGGTGATGTGGTGCGCCACACCACGATTGCATCGGAATTCACCCAAATCTGGGCATCGGAATTCATCTTTGACGCCAACGGTGGCATTGAGTTTCCTCGACGAGTGGTCAGCTTCACCGACAAGACTCGCTATCTGTTTCACGTGCAAAAAGGGATCATCGGTTCGGCATTCGAGAGCCAGCCCTTTGAGGTCAATCGCAAGGTTCCTGAGGACCGTTTGCGCGTGCCTTTCGATCAAATGATCTTTGTTGGCGATGGCTATACCGACGTGCCATGTTTTTCTTTGGTGCGCCAAGCCGGCGGCATCGCCTTTGGCGTGTGGGACCCCAAGCATCGTGACAAGCGCAGTCGGGCATGGGGGTTTATCGAAGACGGGCGGGTCAACAACTTGAACCAGGCCCGGTATGACGAAAATGCCGAGCTCTATCAGTGGCTTGAAGAGGCGGTCACCAGTCTAGCCAAACGCATAGCGGTCAAGGCGCGGATGTATCGTGGTTGATGAGGATTACATGGCGCTGGCGCTCGCGTTGGCTAACCAGGCGCAGCAGCAAGGCGAAGTGCCGGTTGGTGCCGTGTTGGTTAATTCAAACGGTCAGGTCATCGGCCAAGGCTACAACCAAGTGATCTCCAACTGTGACCCCAGTGCTCACGCCGAGATGGTGGCGTTGCGTGATGCGGCAAAGTATTTGGGCAATTACCGCACGCCAGACACCACGCTCTACGTCACCCTTGAGCCTTGTGCCATGTGTTTGGGCGCGATTTTCCACGCCCGTGTGGCCCGTTTGGTTTTTGGCGCGCATGATCCCAAGACCGGCGCGTGTGGCTCGAAGCTGAACTTGGCCGAGCCTGGGCTGATCAATCATCACACCACAGTTCATGGTGGGGTGCTGGCATCGTCCTGTGGCGATTTATTGACCCAGTTCTTTCAAAAGAAGCGTCGCCAGGCGCCACCCGTATCGACGACCGACACCCCACAGGAACCATCTCCATGACAGTCAATGACCAGCGCCACGCCCCGCTTGTGGGCAGTGGCATTTATGTGGTGGCGCCTTCAGGCGCAATTGCCGATCCAGATGCGTTAGTGCGCGCGCGCAGTTACTTGCGCCAACTCGGGTTTGGTGCGACGATCGATCGGCAGGTGCGCGCGGTTCATCAGCGCTTTGCAGGCACGGACGCGCAACGCCTCGATGGGCTCAAGCGGGCGTTACAGCAGCCCAAAGGATTGGTGATGGCGGCACGGGGTGGTTACGGCCTAAGCCGTCTATTGCCCGCCATTGATTGGGCTGCAGTGGCCGATAGCGGCAAGGTCTTTATCGGCAATAGCGACTTTACGGCCTTTAACTTGGCGTTGTTGGCCAAGACCGGGTGCGTGAGCTACACCGGCCCGAGTTTCGCGGGCGATTTCGGTGTCAAAAAACCACATCCGCTGACGGCTGATTTATTTGCTGAAACCATGCGTGGCGAGCTCGAGCTCCTTAGCTTTGAAAGTCCCCAAGCCGATGCGTTTGATGGCCGTGGTGTGCTCTGGGGCGGTAACCTGGCGATGCTGGTGTCGCTTTTGGGTACACCCTTTTTTCCACGCGTGCGCGGCGGCATATTGTTCATTGAAGACGTCAATGAGCACCCCTATCGGGTCGAGCGGATGCTGTTGCAATTGGCTCAAGCCGGTGTGCTTGCCCGTCAAAAAGCGTTGCTGCTTGGTTCTTTTACGGGGGCTGTGCCAACCAAACTCGATCGGGGGTTTGACCTCTCGGTTGTGATGGCGCACATTCGCAAGACAGTCGGCATCCCTGTCATACCCGGCTTGCCCTACGGCCATACGCCCATCAAGGCGACCCTGCCGATCGGTGCGCGCGTGGGCTTGGCGACCGAGGCAGGTATGGCCCATCTGGTTATTCATGAGCACTGATGGGTTCGGGCAGCTTTTGGTGAATCACAATGGTGCAAAGAAGCAGCAACCCGATTAAGTTGGGAAACGCCATCAGACCATTGAAGACGTCCGAGACAGCCCAAACCAAGTCCAACGAGATCAAGGTGCCCAACATCACAAATGCCGTATAGAGGACTCGATAGGGCGCAGCGAACCGTGTGCCAAACAGATAGGTTGCGCATTTCTCGCCGTAATATGACCAGCCCAGAATGGTTGAGTACGCAAAAAAGATAAGGCCAATGGTCACCACCCAACTGCCAACACCGGGCAGTAAAGCTTCAAAGCTGTTGGCCGTTAAGGCCGCACCGGTGGCGCCTGCTTTGAATTGACCGGCCATCACCAGCACGATGCCCGTGACCGAGCACACGATGATGGTGTCTAAAAAGGTGCCAGTCATCGAGACCAGTGCCTGGTCTTTTGGGCGGTTGGTCTTGGCGGCTGCTGCGGCAATCGGCGCTGTGCCGATGCCGGCTTCGTTTGAGAAGACGCCTCGCGCCACACCATAGCGGATGACCGCGCCGATGGCGCCGCCGGCGACCGCATCAGCGGCCCAGGCATCTCTGACGATTGTAGCGATCGCCGGTAAAACCAACTCATAGTTCAGGGCGATGATGATTAGCCCGCCGCCCAAGTACAGAAGTGCCATGGCAGGTACGATGAGCGAGGACACACGTGCAATGCTGCGAATCCCGCCAAGCAAGACCAGCGCAGTCACCGTGGTCAGCGCGATGCCGGTTAACCAGCCGGGTACGCCGAATGTGTTTTGAACGGCTTGGGCCACCGAGTTCGATTGCACCGAACAACCTGTGCCTAGGGCTGCGATCATCCCGCACAAGGCAAACATGATGGCCAGGCTTTTTAAGCCAAGTCCCTTTTCCAAGTAATACATCGGTCCACCGGCCATGGTGCCATCGGCTTGGCGAACCCGAAAGTAAACCGCCAGATAGGCTTCGGCGTACTTGGTAGACATGCCGGCCAAAGCCGATAACCACATCCATAAAATCGCGCCAGGCCCGCCGAGCACGACGGCGGTGGCAACCCCGGCGATATTGCCTGTGCCGATGGTGCCAGCCATGGCGGTCATGAGTGCTTGAAACTGGGAAATATCGCCAGGCGCCTGGCTTTGCGGGCTGGGTGAAAAAGCCAGTTTCAAGGCTTGGGGTAGCGCTCTAAATTGCAAGCCCTTTAGCGCAATGGTGTAGAAGACGCCCGTGCCCACTAGCAATATTAGTAACGCCGGTCCCCAGACCCAGTTGCCAATGACTGTGAACCATGTGGTTAGTGTTTGCATTTCGCGTCTCCGAGTTGAGGGTAGTGGGCGCGATAATACGGAGCGCAATGAGGCCGTAGCGTCGTTTTTTGGCAGACTGAGGGTATGCACGATTATTTCAATCTGTAACGAATAGCTTTACAACTTTCTGCGCTTGTGATGATCAGTAGTGCTCTGGCTCGGCATACAATCAAAGCATGGTTGTCTTGGGATTCGAAAGCTCTTGTGATGAGACAGGTGTGGCGCTAGTGTGTACCGAGCGCGGCTTGCTGGCGCACGCGCTGCACACGCAGGCGGCCATGCATCAAGCCTACGGTGGCGTGGTGCCGGAGCTGGCTTCGCGCGATCACATTCGTCGCATCATCCCGTTAACCCGCCGAGTGCTTGAGCAAGCGGGTCTTGGATTACAAGAGATCGATGCGATTGCCTACACCGCTGGTCCTGGCTTGGCCGGTGCGTTGTTGGTCGGCGCTGGCACTGCGCAAGCCCTGGCATGGTCACTCGATAAGCCAGCCATTGCGATTCATCATCTTGAAGGGCACTTGTTATCGCCTCGATTGGCCGAGCCGGCGCCACAATTCCCGTTTATCGCACTGTTGGTGTCTGGTGGGCACACACAGTTAATGCGTGTCAATGGGGTCGGTAACTACGAACTGCTCGGTGAAACGCTTGATGATGCCGCTGGCGAGGCGTTTGATAAGACGGCCAAACTGCTTGGCCTGGGTTATCCCGGAGGGCCACAATTGGCCGCACTTGCCGCAACGGGTAGCGCTAAACGGTTTGATTTACCGAGGCCGCTGATCAATCGTGCGGGCTTTGATTTCAGTTTCAGCGGTCTGAAAACCGCCGTGCTTCACCAGGTTCAGAAGGCCGCGGGCGCAGTCGATGGCGATGCGCAGTTACTTGACCAACAGACGCGTGCGGATTTGGCTGCGGCAACGCAAGCGGCGATTGTTGATGTGTTGGTGGCCAAGTCAATGGCGACACTTGCGCACACGGGCCTGCAGCGACTGGTTGTCGCCGGCGGTGTCGGCGCCAATCAGCTGTTGCGGCAACGTTTGCAGCAGTTGTGCGCTAAGGCACAAGCCGAGGTCTATTTTCCACCGGTGGCCTTGTGCACCGATAACGGCGCGATGATTGCTTACGCGGCTGCCGAGCGCATCAAGGCCGGGCTCATTGACTGGCAGGCGCTTGGCACACAGCCTTTTACGGTGCGCCCGCGATGGCCTTTGGCGCAAATCGACGAGCCGTTACTGGTTTCGGATTGATTTTTTTTCCAGGCGCGGCTCGGTGCCTTCGATGATTCGGGCAATGTTGCTTTTATGCCGCCAAAACAGCAGCAGGCTAATAAATCCAAGTGCAATTAAGACTGGAACGGCGGCCTGCCACAGCACGCCGGACAAGATGACGTAATAAAAGGGCGCAAACAATGCGCTTGCCAGGGCAGCTAGCGAGGACATGCGAAAGAAAAATGCAACGATTAACCACGTTGTCATGGTGGCTAGCCCCAGCACGGGATTGATCGCCAGTAGCACGCCTAGGGCAGTGGCCACGCCTTTGCCACCTTTGAAGCCCAGGAAAATAGGGTAGAGATGTCCGAGAAACACTGCCAGCGCGGCAACAGCGACCACGGTTGGGCTCATCCCAAGGCGCAGTGCAAGCCAAACGGCAAGCCACCCCTTGGCCGCGTCGCCAAGTAGGGTCAGAGCGGCTGCCACTTTATTGCCGGTTCGCAACACGTTGGTCGCCCCGGGGTTGCCTGAACCGTAGGTGCGCGGATCGGACAGCCCAAGGATGCGACTGACTACAAGGGCAAACGGAATTGACCCCAATAGATAAGCCAAACCGGCAAAGGCGATCACCGTGAAAAACGAGGTTTCACTACCGAACATGGGACAGGGGTCCTTTTGATGAGCAAGATACGCTAGTTTAAGAGATCGAACGATCTCGAGCACGAGTACAATAGCCACGGATTGTGGTGCGAATCGTACACTCGAGCACCAATCCTAATCTGGCATGGGCAACATGAAAATTCTGGTTTCAAACGATGATGGCTACAGCGCGCCCGGTATTGAGGCCTTAGCTGCCGTGTTGGCGCCCCATGCAGAGATCACGGTCGTGGCGCCTGAGGTCAACCACAGTGGCGCCTCGAATTCGCTGACCCTGAATCGACCGCTAACGGTGCGTCGTTCAAGCAGCGGTTTTTACGTCGTCAACGGCACGCCATCTGATTGTGTCCATATTGCCTTGACGGGGCTGCTCGATTTCAAACCTGATCTAGTGGTCTCTGGCATCAATAACGGCGCCAATATGGGAGACGACACCATCTATTCCGGCACGGTGGCAGCAGCCATGGAAGGCCACCTGTTCGGCATTCCGGCGATCGCCTTCTCTTTGGTCGAGCGCGGCTGGCCGCACTTGGAAGATATGGCCCAGTGCTGTTTAGAGCTGGTCCAGCGCTTTGTGGCCGACCCCTTGCCCGCTAATGTCTTGCTCAATGTCAACCTGCCGGGACTGGCGCGCCACCAGATCAGCGGCTTTCAGACCACAAGGCTGGGTAAGCGACACGCTTCACAACCGGTTATTCCAGCTCTAAACCCACAGAATGAAACAGTCTATTGGATCGGGGCTGCCGGTGGCGCACAGGATGAGTCACCCGGTACGGATTTTCATGCGGTGGCCAATGCGATGGTCTCGGTCACACCATTACGACTGGATTTGACCCACGAACATCAACTTGACCACGTCTCGCGATGGCTCAGCGCATAAAAGATGACGCCAAAGCCTGGCAGCAAAAGGTGCGCCCGGCCAACAGCAACACCCGCATCAGTTGGGGTGGTCAGGTGCCTAAGCCGAAAGCGGCACCAGTGCAAACCGGCGCCGCCGACAACCTAGGGTTGAACTCAGAGCGTTTGCGTGCGCATATGGTCCAGCGGGTGCGCCAGCTAGGCATCACAAATGAGCAAGTGCTTGGTGCGTTAGCGCAAATTCCTCGACATCAGTTTGTTGACCAGGCCTTTGCCAGCCGTGCCTACGAAAATGATGCGCTACCGATTGGTTACGGCCAGACGATATCGCAGCCCTGGGTTGTGGCGAGAATGCTGGCAGCTTTATGCGAGGCTGGAGTGTCACAACGCGTGCTCGAAGTCGGCACGGGCTGTGGTTATCAGGCAGCGGTCATGTCGCGCTTGTTTGGCCAGGTCTTTACTGTCGAGCGGGTGCGCCCGCTCTACGATCTGGCGCGCTCGCGCATACAAGCCTTGCGGTTGTCGAACGTGCAATGCCATTTTGGTGATGGCATGCTTGGATGGGCCAGCAAAGCACCATTTGATGGCATCGTGGTGGCAGCGGCCGGGGCCGCGATACCGCAAACACTGCTGGATCAACTGACGGTTGGTGGTAAGCTGATTGCGCCAGAAGGTGATAAAGTACAACGATTGGTAATGGTCACGCGGTCTTCTGTGAATCGTTGGGAACGCGTGCCGCTTGAAGCGGTCCGATTTGTGCCCTTAAAGCCAGGCACGCAGGTTTGATTGATTGGGGGAGAAGTATGGTCAGCGCCCAAGCGCTCGCAGCCATGACAGATCGAAGCAGTAAGGGTCAGACGTGGCAGATGTCGCGCGGATTCAAAGTGTTTTTGTTGATGTTTTGCCTGGCGATTTTGGCTGGATGCTCCGGCAGCGGGGTGTTTGCACCAGTCACCAACTTGAGTGATCGCGGCGTCGACGGGACCTACCGGATCCAGCCTGGCGACACCTTGTCTTCCATCTCGCGTGAAACGGGTGTCAGTGTCGATCGGCTCATTGCGTTGAACAACATATCTAACCCCAGTCTGATTCGGGTTGGTCAACAACTGCGCCTCAGCGATGGCGCTCGTGTCAGCCAAACAGCTTCGGCATCGGCACCAGCGGCTGGTTCCATGGCGCGTGCCCGCGGTGAGGTAGAGACCTCGCCTGTGGCCAGCGCTGCGCCGTCACCGGCTCGTGTGACTCCGGCACCGGATGCGAGCCGACTTGGGTTTGTGTGGCCCGCGCAGGGCGAGATCATTGAGCGTTTCTCATCGACCAATAACGGCATTGATATTGGTGGCAATGTTGGCGAGCCTGTGATTGCCTCGGCCGATGGCAAGGTGGTGTTTGCCGGCGATGCAGTGCGTGGGTTTGGCAACCTTGTGATTGTCGACCATGGCGGTGGGTTTATCACCGCGTACGCGCACAACGAAAAGTTGATGGTCACCAAAGGCGATACGGTCAAGCGATCGCAGCAAATCGCCACCCTAGGTCAGAGCGCCACAACGTCGCCACGGCTGCACTTTGAGGTCAGGCAAAACGGCAAACCCGTTGACCCATTGCGTTATTTGCCGCCGCGCTAAATTTAGGAGTTAGCGATGACACCAACGCTGGTCTTTGATCTGGAGACCATACCGGATATTCGTGGCTTGCGCGCGCTCAATGATTGGCAGGCGATGTCAGACGAGGAGGTGGTCGAAAAGGCTTTTCTCGAGCGCCAGGAGAAAACCGGATCGACATTCCTGCAACATCATTTGCATCAAATTGCGGTCATTGGCTGTGTGTTTCGCGACAGCAACGGTTTCCGGGTCAAGTGCCTGGGCCAGGCAGACGACCCTGAAGCAAGCCTGATTCAGTCCTTCTTTAAAACCATTGATCACTACACGCCACGGCTCGTGAGTTGGAACGGATCGGGTTTTGATCTGCCGGTGCTGCACTATCGCAGTCTGATTCATGGCGTCGCAGCTGCTCGTTACTGGGAGACCGGGCGCGATGATCGTGACTTCAAATACAACAATTATTTAAGCCGCTACCACGACCGCCACATCGATCTGATGGATGTTTTGGCCAAGTACGGTGGGCGCGCAAATGCCCCGCTTGATGACATGGCCAAGCTGTGCGGCTTTCCGGGCAAGCTCGGCATGGATGGCGGGCAGGTCTGGCAGGCGTGGCATAACGGACAAGCCGATGAGGTTCGCGCTTATTGCGAAACCGATGTGGTCAACACCTGGCTGGTGTATTGCCGCTTTCAGTTAATTCGAGGCGAATTAAGTCGTGAGGCTTATGAGGCCGAAATTCAATTGGTGCGCTCGCACCTGCAAAGTCTCGATGCACCCCATTGGGATCAGTACCTTGATGCTTGGCCAAGCGTGAGCTGAAATGGATCGGCCGATGTTGACTCAATGTGCGGTGTTGCTCGGTGTGCGCCACACCGGTTCTGATCTTGCATGTCTGCGTGATGCCTTGAGGTGGTATTGATGGCTCGCGACAAATCGGTGCGTCTGCATCAAATCGAGATCGAGTCATTGGACCATGAGGCCCGTGGCGTTGGTCGACTCGATGGCAAAGTTGTCTTCGTTCATGGGGCCTTGCCTGGTGAGCGCGTGTCAGCTCAAATCACCAAAAAAAAACCCAAGTACAACCTCGCGCGCGCGGTGACGATTGAACGCTCGAGTTGGCTGCGTGTGCAACCGCGTTGTCGCTACTTTGGTGTCTGTGGGGGCTGTGCGATGCAGCACTTGGCTAGCGATGCTCAAGTTGCGGTCAAGCAGAGAGTGCTCGAAGATGCGTTTGCTCATCTTGGGCAAGTCAGGCCGCAACAAATCCTGGCACCCATTCACGGTCCTTCGTGGCATTACCGGTTTCGGGCGCGCCTGACCGTTCGCCTGGTGCCGCGCAAAGGCGGTGTCTTGGTTGGGTTCCATGAGCGAGCAAGCAGCTTCGTAGCCGACATGCGCAGCTGTGAGGTGTTGCCTGTCAACGTCAGCGACCTGCTGGTGCCGCTTAGGGGCTTGATTGAATCGATGAGTGCGCCTGGGCGCCTGCCGCAAATCGAGGTCGCTGTTGGTGACGGTCTCATCGCGCTTGTGCTGCGTCATCTGGAGCCGTTGACAGACACTGATTTGAATCTCTTGCGTGGTTTTGCGCATACCCATGGCGTTCAGTGGTGGTTGCAACCCAAGGGCCCCGAGACCATCCATTTGCTCGAGGGCCAAGCGCACGCCGTGTTGTCTTATCGGTTGCCCGAGTTTGGCATCCACATGCCGTTTTTGCCCACTGACTTCACGCAGGTCAATCATGAGATTAATCGCGTGCTCGTGGCCCGCGCGATTCAATTGCTTGGTGTGCGGCCGACTGACCGAGTACTGGATTTGTTCTGCGGTTTGGGTAACTTCACTTTGCCGCTTGCGCGACTGACGCAAGAAGTGCTCGGCATTGAGGGCAGTCAGTCTTTGGTGCAAAGAGCCTTGGCCGCGGCACAGCACAACGGCGTGACCAATGCGAACTTCAAGGCAGCCAATTTGTTTGAATTCACACCCGAGGACTTAGCGGCATTGCCACGATTTGATCGCGTGTTGATCGATCCGCCGCGCGAAGGTGCGCTTGCCGTTTGTCAGGCTCTTGCGCAACAGGCGCGCGCGGCACGTCCAGCGCGCATTGTGTACGTCTCTTGCAATCCTGCGACCTTGGCGCGCGATGCCTCGGTGCTGTGCCACGAAGGTGGCTACATCTTGCGCCAAGCCGGTGTGGTCAATATGTTCCCACACACCGGCCACGTCGAGTCAATCGCCGTGTTTGAGCCAGTCGTCGAAACCTAGCCTTTGTGCGCCAGCGACGCGATGATCGCCGTGGCTGCTGCCTTGACTTGTTCGGGTGCAGTCGCGCCAATGTGATTGCGAGCGTTGACCGACCCTTCCAAGGTCAAAACGTCGTGAATGTCAGCTTCTATCCGATCGTCAAAGGCTTTTAACTCGGCAAGCGAAAGGTCTGAGAGATCGCAGTTGCGCTGCTCGCAGGTCAGCACCGCGTGCGCTACGATTTCGTGAGCGTCACGAAATGCCAGACCCTTTTTAACCAGATAATCAGCCAGATCGGTTGCCGTGGCAAACCCTTGTTGGGCCGCTTGGCGCATGGGTTGCGCATGCACCGTCAGCGCGCCAAGCATGTCGGCAAACAGCGTCAGCGTATCGCGCACGGTATCTGCGGTGTCAAACAAACCCTCTTTGTCTTCCTGATTGTCCTTGTTGTAGGCCAATGGCTGGGCCTTCATCAGGGTCAATAACGCCATCAGGTGACCATTGACCCGTCCGGTCTTGCCGCGGGCCAACTCGGGGACATCGGGATTTTTCTTTTGCGGCATGATGGAGCTGCCGGTGCAAAAGCGATCAGCTAGCGTGACGAACCCCACGCGCGGACTCATCCAAAGAACGAGCTCCTCGGACAGGCGAGAGATGTGCATCATGATCAAGGCGCTGGCTGCGCAGAACTCGATGGCGAAATCGCGATCAGACACGGCATCAAGTGAGTTTTCACAAAGGCCTTCAAACCCCAAGGTCTGAGCCACGCGCTGGCGATCGATGGGGAACGTGGTGCCAGCCAAGGCGGCCGCGCCTAGCGGCAGGCGATTGACGCGTCGGCGACAGTCAGCGAGCCGCTCGCTGTCTCGCCCAAACATCTGCTCATAGGCCAGCAAATGGTGACCGAAAGTCACTGGCTGGGCAACTTGCAAATGGGTAAAGCCCGGCATGATGGTGCTGGCATGAGTCAAGGCTTGTTGGGCTAGGCTAAGTCTCAGGGCCTGCAGCTGCTCGCCGATGAGATCAATCTGCTCGCGCAGCCACAGTCGGATATCGGTTGCGACTTGGTCGTTGCGTGAACGCCCTGTGTGCAACCGTTTGCCGGCTTCCCCAACGAGCTCAACGAGCCGTTTTTCGATGTTCAGATGGACATCTTCAAGGTCGATTGACCATTGAAACTGACCACTTGCTATTTCGTCTTTGATGCGATGTAGCCCTTGCTCGATTTCACGCCAGTCTTGGTCGGTAATCACCCCCACATGCGCAAGCATTTCGGCGTGGGCCAGTGAACCCGCAATATCTTGCATGGCCATGCGCTGATCGAATTGAACCGAGGCGGTGTAGCGCTTGACCAGATCAGAGACTGGTTCGGTAAAACGGGCTGACCAGGCCTGTGACTTGTTGGCGAATTGGTCTTGGGGGGGAGGGTGTTTTTTTGTCATGATCACTCGATTATAAATCTCGAGCCCATTGAGCGGGCATGCGATAATCGGATACGTCTTTTTTTGGTGAATTGGCTTATGACAGCGGTGAATGTAGCGTTGGCTCAATTAAACGCAACTGTCGGTGATTTCGAGGGCAATGCGGCCAAGATCGAGCAGATGGCGCGCCAGGCGGCTGCTGCCGGCGCGCAAGTGCTCTTGACGCCTGAGATGGCGCTCACGGGCTACCCGGCAGAGGACTTGCTGCTGCGACCGGCATTTGTTGAGCAAGAATGGGGGGTGCTGCAGGAGCTAGCGGCGCGCTTGACTGATTTGCCTGAGCTCGCGGTCGTGGTTGGTCACTTGCATGCTGAAGGTGCGACGCTCTACAACGCGGCAAGCGTCTTGCTTGCGGGCAAAGTGGTCGCGCGCTACTTCAAGTGGGAGCTGCCCAATTATGGCGTGTTTGACGAAAAGCGCTATTTCACGCCTGGCGATCAGGCCTGTGTCTTTGAGCATGCCGGCGTTAAGTTTGGCATCAACATTTGCGAGGACACCTGGTTAAAGAAGGCGCCACAAGCCGCTCGTGATGCCGGCGCCCAATGCCTCTTGGTACTCAATGCGTCGCCCTACCATATGGGGAAGATCAACCAGCGAATTGATATGATGCGCCGGTGCGTCCAAAGGGTTCAATTGAGCGCGCTCTACACCAATCTGTGTGGTGCCCAAGACGAATTGGTGTTTGATGGACGCTCGTTTGCCATGGACAAAACCGGCCATTGCATCGGGCATGCGCCAGGATTTGATGAATCACTTATTCATGTGTTGGTTCAAGCCAGTGGCGCGTTGCGCCCGGCCCAAGGTCCATGGCAAGCACTCACGAGCATGCAAGAAGAGGCCGAGCAAGATCACTTGGCGACCATTTGGCAAGCGCTCGTGGTGGGTGTGCGAGACTACGTGCACAAAAACGGTTTTGAGTCGGTGTTGCTAGGTTTATCTGGTGGCATTGACTCGGCGGTGGTATTGGCCGTGGCCGTTGACGCACTTGGAGCTGATCAGGTCATGGCGGTGATGATGCCTTCGCAGTACACCGCCGACATATCAGTATCTGATGCCGCTGAGATGGCCAAGCGGCTTGATGTGGGGCTAGAGAATATTGCCATCTCGCCCATGACCGAGCAGTTTGACCAAGCCTTGGCTCGCATTTTTGCAAAACACGCTGCCGACTTGACCGAAGAGAACATCCAGGCGCGCGTGCGTGCCACGCTCTTGATGGCAATCTCCAACAAGTTTGGCGCGCTGCTATTGACCACCGGCAATAAATCGGAACTGACCACCGGCTACTGCACCTTGTATGGCGATATGGCAGGCGGGTTCGCCGTCTTAAAAGATGTCCCCAAGACGCTCGTTTACCGATTGGCAAAGTGGCGCAATATCGAAGGCGAGGTGATTCCAGAGCGAATCATCACGCGCGCGCCCTCGGCAGAGTTGCGCCCCGACCAAACCGACCAGGACTCGTTGCCACCTTATGAGGTCATTGATGCGATTATCAGTGGCTATGTGGACCACAATCTACCCGTGGCGAGCTTGATTGAGTCTGGTCTCGATGCGCAAGCCGTGCACCAGGTGGTTCGGTTATTGCGCACCAGCGAGTACAAACGGTTTCAGAGCGCTCCCGGACCCAAGGTCACGGTTCGGGCATTTGGGCGAGATTGGCGCTATCCTTTGTCAAATGCATTTCGCGAGACTATTTCTTAAACGAATTGAACCGGATCGGGAGTTGACGTGAAACTTGTTACAGCGATTATCAAACCCTTTAAGCTCGATGAGGTCAGAGAGGCACTCTCTGAGGTGGGTTGTGCGGGCTTGACCGTGACCGAGACCAAAGGTTTTGGGCGCCAAAAAGGCCACACCGAACTCTATCGCGGCGCAGAGTATGTGGTCGACTTTCTGCCAAAGATCAGAGTTGAGGTGGCCGTGGCTGACACGCAAGTCGAGACCGTGATTGAAGCCATTATCAAAGCAGCACGTACCGGCAAAATCGGCGACGGCAAGATCTTTGTCACGCAGCTTGACGAAGTGGTGCGGATTCGCACCGGTGAAAATGGTGAGCAGGCACTTTGATCGATGGTCGGCCCGAAATAGCCAAGGAGCTCTAGCGTTATGAAATCTTTTCACTGGCACAACCCATATCCCAGTGTCCGCATTCCGTTGTTTGCCCGCAATATCGTCTCGACCTCCCATCCGTTGGCTGCTCAGGCCGGATTGCGTATGCTGTATGCCGGCGGTAATGCTGTGGATGCGGCGATCGCGGCGGCTGCGACGATTACGATGGTTGAGCCAGTATCGTGTGGTCTAGGTGGCGATGCTTTTGCCATTGTCTGGCATGAGGGCCAGGCACACGGCTTGAACGCGTCGGGGCATTCGCCGGCGGCCTGGTCGGCGGATTATTTCGCCAAAAAGTACGGACGCAATGAAAAAGGCGAGCCCAATGCGCCCAAGCGAGGTGTCGATTCGGTCACGGTGCCAGGTGTGGTTGCCGGCTGGGCGGCATTGCACCGAAAGTTTGGCAGGCTGCCATTTGCCGACTTGATGGCGCCGGCCATTGAGATTGCCAAGCGCGGCTACGTGGTGTCTCCGATCTTGGCGCACAAATGGGCCGCGGCAGTACCTGAATTAAAAGATCAGCCCGGTTTTGCGCAAGCATTCATGCCAGGCGGTCGAGCCCCGGCTGTTGGCGAGCGGTTTTGTTTGCCAGGCGCAGCCAAAACGTTTGAAGCCATTGGGCAATCCGATGGCCAAGCGATGTATACAGGTGACTTGGCCAAACGATTGGTCGCCTATCTGAATAGTCACGGTTCGAGTCATACGCTTGATGACTTTGCCAGTTATGAGCCGCAATGGGTTGAGCCACTTCAAAAGGATTATCGTGGCTATACCTTGCATGAATTGCCACCGAATGGTCAGGGTATTGCGGCGCTGATGGCTGTTGGGATTTTGGACAGTTTTGATTTGCGCGCTTTGGGTTTGGACTCGGTGGCCTCGCATCACCTACAGATCGAAGCGATGAAGTTAGCGTTCGCCGATCTGTATCGCTATGTGGCTGACCCGACATCAATGCAGATGAGCGCCGAGCAATTGCTTGAGCCGGCCTACTTGGCCGAGCGCGCCAAGCTCATCGACCCGAATCGAGCGACGAATTTTGGTCCTGGCGTGCCCCAAGCGGGCGGGACGATATACATGTCGGTGGCTGACGAGTCCGGCATGATGGTTTCTTTCATCCAGTCCAATTACATGGGCTTTGGCTCGGGTGTGGTGTTACCCGACTCGGGCATCAGTCTGCAAAATCGGGGGGTTGGGTTCTCGATGCAAGCAGGCAGCGCCAATGAGATCGGTCCGCGCAAGCGCCCATTTCATACCATTATCCCGGGCTTTTTAAGTCTTGCCGGTCGTCCGGTCATGAGCTTTGGCGTCATGGGTGGCGATATGCAGCCACAAGGTCATCTGCAAACGCTCGTGCGCATGCTTGATTATGATCAGCAGCCGCAGGCTGCATGTTGCGCACCGCGCTGGAAGGTCAATCGCGACTTCACACTTGATGTGGAGTCGACCATGGATCCAGCCATTGTCGCGGGGTTAACTGCGATGGGGCACGAACTGAAATCGGTTGAAGACCCGTATATGGACTTTGGCGCTGGCCAGTTCATCTGGCGCCTGTCTGAGGATCTCGAAGACGGCTATGCGGCAGCCAGTGATAGTCGGCGCGACGGCCAGGCGGTCGGGTTTTAAGGTCGTACTTGTATGTCAATTGGCTTTTGGGCCGCGCAGCCAACAGGGTGCGCGGCCTTGTTTTTTAGGCTGCAGCCGGTGGGCGCTGACCTCTGACCCAGACCATCATCGCAAACACCAGCAACACGCTTGGGAACACCATCCAGTTAATGAGCTCCCAACCGGCTACCGACAGGAGGTGGCCTGCGGCAAATGACGACACTGCCACTGAGCCAAATACCAGAAAGTCGTTAAAGGCTTGCACCCGATTGCGTTCTTCAGGCCGGTGGCAGGCGGTGACCATGGTTGTGGCGCCGATAAACCCGAAGTTCCAGCCAACACCGAGCAAGATCAGAGAGATCCAAAAGTGTTCAAGTCCCAGACCCATCAGGGCGACAACGGCTGATCCAGCTAAAAGCAACAAGCCACCAGCGGTCACGGCATTAACGCCGAAACGTTGTATCAGGCGACCCGTAAAAAAGCTAGGCGCAAACATCGCCAACACGTGCCACTGAATACCCAGGGCGGCCTGACCGATCGTGTGGCCACAAGCCACCATCGCCATGGGAGCCGCGGTCATGACAAAACTCATCAATCCGTAGGAAACCACGCCGGCGGTCACCGCCAGAATAAACCGTGGCTGCTTGGCGATTTCCTTCATGGGGCGCCCAGCCGGTGCGCTACTAGCGGCCACCGCGGCTGACTGTGCGGTCTGCGGTTCGCTGACTTTTTTAAGTCGCCAGATGATGGGCATGGCAATGAGCGACAAAATCGATAAACCGATGAAACTGCCGGCAAATGGTGCCCAAGGCACCATGTCGCGCGTCCAGATGACCGTTTGCGGACCAATGACTGCGGCAAACAAGCCACCGACCATGACCCAGGAAATCAGCCGTGGCTTGACCGCATCGGGGGCTCCGTCGGCCACTGCGAAGCGGTAGCTTTGCACGTAAGAGGCATAAAACCCGGCAATCAACGTCCCAATACAAAAAAGCACGAATAGTTGTTGGTAGATCCCGGTGGCAGCCACAAGACCACCCAAAACGCCAAGTAGCGCGCCAAAGAGATAGCCAAATCTGCGGCCGTGGCGGCGCATCACCCAAGCCGCCGGCAGTGTGCCGATGGCCAGTCCGAGGTTAAAAATACTCACCGGCAAGGTAGCAAGCGCTGGATTGGTCGCTAATTGCTGTCCAACCAAACCGCCAAGCGAAATAATGATCGCGGGGCTTGCGCCACCCAAGGCTTGGGCGGTTGTTAGGACACGGGTGTTGTGTTTGACTTCAGGAGATGCTTGGATGCTCATCGGGCGATGGTACATCTTTGGCGAGCATTTTGGAGAACAATTTCCCAGAAGACTGGCAAAAAGCACTCGGTCACGAGCAATGCCTGGCCCTGGCGCCAAAAGACCGATCGTCGCGCCCAAAGGGCTTGGCGCGCACGAGCCAAATCTGGCGCACCTAGGTGGCCAGCCAGTTTGGCCAATCGTTCAGGGTGCAGCAGGCGGGCAGATTCGAAATGACTGCGCTTGACGTGCGGGTCGTCGTAGAGCAAGTCAGCCAAAGGTCTGTGTCCCAAGCCGCGCAGGGCGCGCCAAGACCCGCGCCAGGCCGCAAGGCTCAATACCGATCTTGCGACGATGCAAACCTGACCACCCACAGCCATCTGTATTTCTCGAATGCGTGCGCCGCGCACACCTATCAGGCCAAGCGCTTGTTGCTCGGCCTGGCTTGGCCAGCCCACGGCTTGATTGATGACCGTCAGTTCGAGCTGGCCAAGTTCGCGCAGCCCGGCGGTCAAAGCACCGGGGCGTTGGAGCCAAAACCGAACTTCTGGGGTTGCACTGGCCATCGGCAAACGCGACCAGTGTGCGCTTGTGGCCGGTGCCGCACCGAACTGTTTGGGTGTTAGAGGCAGTATCATCGCAGCAGTATGGAAAAAGTTCGAATCTCAAAACTAATGGCACAGCAAGGCTTGTGCTCGCGTCGCGAGGCCGATGCTTACTTAAGCCAGGGGCTCGTGCTCGTTGATGGCAAGCCTGCCGAGCTTGGGCAAAAGGCGTTGCCAACACAACGTATCGTACTGGATCGCCGCGCGCAGCTGCAGCAGCGTGGCCAGATCACGGTCTTGATTCACAAGCCCATTGGTCTGGTTTCCGGTCAACCCGAGCCGGGTTATCAGCCGGCCATTACTTTGGTCAACCCGCAAAACCGGTTTGCCGGTGATCGCAGCCAGATCGTATTTAAGCGTGAGCACCTCCGTGGCCTAGCGGTCGCTGGGCGGCTCGATATTGACTCTACTGGCTTGCTGGTGTTGACCCAGGATGGCCGGCTGGCGCGGCAATTGATTGGTCAAGACAGTGAGGTTGAAAAGGAGTATTTGGTGCGCGTCCAAGGCACGTTGTCGGCGCAAGGCTTGACGCGGTTGCGCCATGGCTTAAGTCTTGATGGCCGTGCGCTTAAACCTGCGCGAGTCGATTGGCAAAACCAGGACCAGCTGCGTTTCGTACTGAAAGAAGGTCGTAAACGCCAAATCCGCCGTATGTGTGAACTCGTTGGCTTGCAAGTCGTTGGCCTAAAGCGCGTGCGTATCGGCCAGCTCAAGCTTGCTGATTTACCCGTTGGGCAGTGGCGTTATTTGGCACCAGGCGAGGCGGTCTGACGCTTTGGGCGCGCAGTCGAACGAGGCCTAGGCTCGGCGCTGGTGCGCAGCTGCCACTGGGCGCGCTGATCTTGCCCCATGTGCTCGACAAGCCAGGGCAAAGCCTCGCGTAATTCTTGCTCAAGCGTAAAAGGCGGGTTGATAATTAGCATGCCACTGCCAAATAAGCCATGCTGATCGGACGGTGAGGCACGCACCACAAGCTCGGCTTGGATCCAATCGAGAGCAGGCAGATTTTGAAGTTGCCTCAACATTTGTTCGACTTGCAGGCGGTTGACCCGCGGATACCAAATCAGGTAGCAGCCAGTGGCCAAGCGCACGCGTGCGTCTTTAATCGTTTGCACCACGTCCCGATAGTCTTGCTTGTTTTCGTAAGAAGGGTCGATGAGCACCAGGGCGCGCCGCGTTGGCGGGGGTAATACGGCACGCAGAGCGACAAACCCGTTTTCAGCAGAGCATTTGATTTGACGCGGGGTCAAGCGACGTTGCTGCGATAGATTGTGCTCAAGCACTTCAAGCTCAGCAGGCAAGAATTCAAAAAACCTAAGCTT
>SKIZ01000016.1 GCA_007116135.1 Burkholderiaceae bacterium | reverse complement strand
TGAAGATTTTGATCGTTTGACTAAATAATAAAGAGGACAGCATGTCAGATAGCGCTCGCAAGCCGCGACGACAGTTTAGAAACATAAGCGTCGGGCAAATTCTTACTTATCGTTTGCCATTAGCCGGACGGCTCTCGATTCTTCATCGAGTCAGTGGTGCGATCCTATTTTTGACTTTGCCTGTTCTAATTTTGCCGCTATTTGCCATGAGCATGACGCCAGCCGGTTTTCAGGCGTTTTCAGTGCTCGCCAACATGATGATCGTCAAGCTGGTGCTTCTGGTTCTGATCTGGGCCTATCTGCATCACTTCTGTGCGGGCATTCGGTATTTGATGCTTGACACGCATCGGGGGCTTGACAAGTACACGGCACAAAAAAGCGCCGGCGTCGTCTTTGGTGCAAGCCTTGGGCTGACCTTTATCTTCGCGCTCAAACTTTTTGGAGTCTGGTAAGCATGGCAACCCCTGAAAAGATCGGCGCCAAGCGCCTCGTGGTCGGTGCTCACTATGGCGTGGGTGACTTTATGGTGCAGCGGATCACGGCAGTGATCCTTGCGGTCTACACGCTTATTTTGTTAGTCGGCATTCTGATCATGCCCGGTTTTACCTACGAGAACTGGCGTGCACTGTTTACTTTCAAGCTAGGTGTGTTTCCGTTGGGTCAGGTGCTTGCGACCTTGGCCTTTTTTGCGCTTTGCTGGCATGCATGGATTGGTGTGCGTGACATTTGGATGGATTACGTCAAGCCGGTCGCATTGCGTCTTGGGCTGCAAGTCCTTACGATTTTGTGGCTGATCGGCTCTTTGGTTTACTTTGCAGTCATTCTCTGGGGGGCATAATCGTGGTAGCAATTGCTAAATCCTTACCACGCCGCCAATTTGATGTGGTGGTCGTGGGCGCCGGTGGTTCCGGCATGCGGTGTTCGTTGCAGTTGGCTCAAGCGGGCCTCTCCGTGGCGGTGCTGTCCAAAGTCTTTCCAACGCGTTCGCACACGGTGGCCGCTCAAGGTGGTATCGGGGCGTCGCTGGGTAACATGAGCGAAGACAGCTGGTATTGGCACATGTATGACACCGTCAAGGGGTCTGACTGGTTGGGTGATCAGGACGCCATTGAGTTCATGTGCCGCGAGGCTCCCCACGTTGTCTATGAGCTTGAGCATTTCGGGATGCCTTTTGACCGAAATCCTGACGGCACGATTTATCAGCGACCGTTTGGTGGACACACGGCGAATTTCGGTGAAAAGCCAGTTCAACGGGCCTGTGCTGCGGCTGACCGAACCGGTCACGCTTTGTTGCACACACTCTATCAGCGCAATGTGGCCGCGCGCACTCAGTTCTTTGTTGAGTGGATGGCGCTTGATCTGATTCGTAACGAAGACGGTGATGTGTTGGGTGTGACCGCGCTGGAAATGGAAACCGGTGACATCTACATTCTTGAGGCCAAGACGACTGTTCTTGCCACAGGTGGCGCTGGCCGTATTTGGGCAGCCTCAACCAATGCGTTCATCAACACCGGCGATGGCATGGGTATGGCTGCACGAGCAGGTATTGCCTTGCAAGACATGGAGTTCTGGCAGTTTCACCCCACAGGGGTGGCCGGTGCTGGCGTGTTGATTACGGAGGGCGTGCGCGGTGAGGGCGGCATCTTGCTAAACAAAGACGGTGAGCGCTTCATGGAACGCTACGCACCGACTTTGAAGGATCTGGCGCCACGGGACTTTATCTCGCGCTGCATGGATCAGGAGATCAAGGAAGGTCGCGGCTGTGGACCAGACGGCAGCTACGTGGTTCTGAAGCTTGACCATTTGGGTGCAGACACCATTAACAAGCGCTTGCCTTCGATTCGCGAAATTGCAATCAAGTTTGCCAACGTCGATCCCATTCGTGAGCCGATCCCAGTGGTGCCAACGATTCACTATCAGATGGGCGGCATTCCAGCGAACTACCATGGGCAGGTTGTTTCGTGGGAGCAAGGTCAATCCAAGGTGGTCAATGGACTGTATGCCATTGGCGAGGTCGCGGCAGTTTCGGTGCACGGGGCCAACCGCCTGGGAACCAACTCGTTGCTTGACCTGCTGGTCTTTGGGCGTGCGGCTGGCAACCACATCGTGTCAGCGCACCTTGAGCGCCAGCATGCGCATCAGCCTTTGGCGCAAGAGTCGGTGGATCAATCGCTTGCACGCATGGATGCGCTGGAGTCACGCACCTCGGGTGAGAAGACTCAGGAAGTCGGAAATGCCATTCGCGAAGCCATGCAAAAGCACTGTGGCGTGTTTCGCACGTTGGCCATGCTCGATGAGGGCTGTAACATGATTGACGAGCTCGCGACACAGGTCGATAACGTGGCTTACGCTGACAAATCCAATGTCTTTAATACAGCTCGTATCGAGGCGCTTGAGCTGCAGAACATGATCGAAGTGGCTCGCGCGACGATTCATTCGGCTGCAGCACGTAAGGAAAGTCGCGGCGCGCACGCGCTCGATGACTTCCCAGAGCGCAACGACGAAGAATGGATTAAGCACACCCTTTGGTACTCGGATGGCAACGCGCTTGATTACAAGCCGGTTCAGATGAAACCTCTGACTGTTGACTCCTTCCCACCCAAAGCCCGTACCTTCTGATCAGACTCAGGGAAAATATCATGAGCACAAAACGCGTCGTGAAATTTGAAATTTATCGCTACGATCCGGACAAGGACGATCGTCCGTATATGCAAAAGCTCGAGGTCGAACTGCAACCGACCGACAAGATGCTGCTTGATGCGCTCATACGCATCAAGATGGATGCCGATGACAGTTTGGCTTTGCGCCGATCCTGCCGTGAGGGGGTATGCGGCTCAGATGCCATGAACATCAATGGCAAGAACGGCTTAGCGTGCACAACTAACTTGCTCGAGTTGAAAGAGCCCATTGTTTTGCGTCCGCTGCCGGGTTTGCCCGTCATCCGCGACCTGATCGTTGATATGACGCACTTTTTCAATCAATATCATTCGATCAAGCCCTATCTCATTAACGACACGCCGCCGCCAGAAAAGGAGCGCTTGCAGTCGCCCGAGGCGCGCGAAGAGCTCGACGGTCTGTACGAGTGCATTCTGTGCGCTTGTTGCTCGACCTCGTGCCCATCGTTTTGGTGGAACCCCGACAAGTTTGTTGGCCCAGCCGGTTTGCTTCAGGCTTATCGGTTCATTGCTGACAGCCGTGACCAAGCGACAGCCGAGCGGTTAGATAACCTTGAAGATCCTTATCGTCTGTTTCGCTGCCACACCATCATGAATTGTGTGGACGTCTGTCCCAAGGGACTTAACCCGACCAAGGCGATCGGCAAGATCAAAGAAATGCTTGTTCGCCGTACGGTATAGTTAGGCAACTGACAATGGGCGACTTGACTGAACTTGACCGAACCCGACTGCGCTGGCGCGCTCGTCGGGGCCTGCTGGAAAACGATCTGATCATCACGCGGTTTTTGGATGCGAACGAGGCAGCCTTAACCGATGCCGATGTTCGCGGGCTAGCGATGTTGTTTGAGTTGGGTGATAACGACCTATTGGAAATTTTGCTGTCTCGCCAAGAGCCGCAAGGCGCGCTAGACTGCTCAGAGGTTTGCGATGTGCTGAGTCGAATTCGTGCAGCGTGAGCCTCGTGTCAAACGAGGAAAAAGTAGATGAAACTATCTGACAATAAAGCCACGCTGTCGTTCTCTAACGGTGCACCTGCCGTTGAACTGCCGGTCTACCAGGGTTCGATCGGGCCTGATGTGATTGATATCAGGAAGCTGTACGGTCAAACCGGCATGTTCACGTACGACCCTGGCTTCATGTCGACGGCTTCTTGCCAGTCCGCCATTACTTACATTGATGGCGACAAAGGTGAGCTTTTGTATCGTGGACATCCCATCGAGCAATTGGCCGTCAATTGCGACTTCATGGAAGTTTGTTATCTGATCCTCAATGGCGAGTTGCCAACGCCGGAGCAGAAAGTCGACTTTGACCAGCAAGTCACGCGCCACACGATGGTCAATGAACAGATGCAGTTCTTTATGCGTGGTTTCCGCCGTGATGCGCACCCCATGGCGGTGCTCACAGGGCTCGTCGGTGGCATGTCGGCCTTCTATCACGACTCAACCGACATCACCAACGCGCGCCATCGCCACATTTCGGCGATTCGTCTGATCGCCAAGATGCCCACGCTCGTGGCAATGGCCTACAAGTACACCATCGGCCAACCTTACATCTATCCGCAAAATGATCTGAGCTACACGGGCAACTTTCTGCGCATGATGTTTGCAACGCCTTGTGAGCCCTACGTGGTCAATGATGTCGTTGAGCGCGCGCTCGATCGGATTTTTATCCTGCATGCCGACCATGAACAAAATGCCTCGACCTCAACGGTTCGTCTTTGTGGCTCATCGGGCACGAATCCGTTTGCTGCTATTGCTGCGGGTGTGGCCTGCTTGTGGGGCCCAGCACACGGCGGTGCCAATGAGGCTTGTCTGAATATGCTCGAGCATCTCCAAGCCAATGGTGGTGTGGCCAAAGTCGGCGAGTTCATGGAGCAGGTCAAGGACAAGAACTCAGGTGTTCGTTTGATGGGTTTTGGTCATCGTGTCTACAAGAACTATGACCCGCGTGCGAAGTTGATGCAGCAAACGTGCAAAGAAGTCTTGTCTGCCCTTGGGCTTGAGAACGATCCGCTCTTTAAGCTTGCCATGGAACTTGAGCGTATCGCGCTTGAGGACCAGTATTTTGTTGATCGCAAGCTTTATCCAAACGTTGATTTTTACTCGGGTATTGTTCAGCGTGCCATCGGTATTCCAACGGCGCTATTTACCGCCATCTTTGCGTTGGCGCGCACAGTCGGCTGGATTGCTCAGTGGAATGAGATGCTGTCAGATCCGGAGTACAAGATTGGTCGCCCGCGCCAGCTCTACACCGGTCAAACCGCTCGGTCCTAGCCCTAAGTTCTGACATGGGCGCAGTACGAAATGCCGCTTCGTTGAAGCGGCATTTTGTATTTTCGGCCATGCAAAAGCGATGGCGACTTACTCGTTGGTGCGCGCGCGCGATTCGAATTGAGCATTGACCACGGCAAGTGCAGTCATGTTGATGATACGACGCACCGTCGAGCTATTGGTCAGTATGTGAACCGGGCGGGCCGCACCAAGCAAGATCGGCCCAATGGCCACGCCCTGGCTGCCCGTTATCTTCAGCAGGTTGTATGTCACATTGCCCGTATCGAGATTGGGCATGATGAGTAGGTTGGCTGGCCCAGATAGGGTGCTTTCAGGAAAGTTTGATTTCAGGATGGTCTCAGACAAGGCTGAGTCCGCTTGCATTTCGCCATCAACGTTCAAATCGGGGGCGCGCTCGAGCAGGATGCGGCGCGCTTGTGCCATTTTTTGACCGGACTCGGTGGTTCGGCTGCCAAAGTTTGAGTGTGAAATCAGTGCCACTTTCGGCTCGATGCCAAAGCGTTGCACTTCAGCGGCTGCCTGGATCGCCATGTCAGCGATCTGCTGGGCGCTCGGGTTTTCATTGACGTGGGTGTCACAGATGAACAAAGTCTGTTCGGGCAGCATCAAGACATTCATGGCAGCGTAGGTCTGCGCCGTTGGTTTTAAACCAATGACTTCGTCGACGTAACGCAACTGGTTGTCAAAGCGGCTGCCAATCCCGCAGATGAGGGCATCGGCATCGCCGCGCTGCATTAACAACACACCAATGAGCGTGTTGTGCTTGCGCACCATGGCTTTGGCGATGGTGGGGGTGACGCCGTGACGTGCGCGCAGTTGGTAGTAAGCAGTCCAAATCTCGTTGTAGCGCTGGTCATCTTC
>SKIZ01000180.1 GCA_007116135.1 Burkholderiaceae bacterium | reverse complement strand
TTTTGCAAAACAGTGTGACATGAAGGCGTGCTTGGCTGAGGCTCTTTTTTGTTGGTGCTCAGGCTTGAAGCAGGATATAGTGAATCAAACACTTAAACACATAAGAGAGACAAATCATGTCCCAGACCAGCGGCCAGTACCTGCCATATAAAGCCATATCTCGTGACCCAGACGAGCGCCTGCCAAGTGGTGCGGTCGATTGCCACTTTCACGTCTTTGAGGATCCGGCGCGCTACCCTTACACTGCCAATCGTTCTTATACGCCGACGCTTGCACCTTGGGCGGCATTTGCCGCGATGAATGACTGCATTGGCGCTGATCGGGCTGTGCTGGTGCATCCGTCGGTGTATGGTCACGATCACGCCACCTTTGTCGATACGCTAGCTGCACACCCAGATCGATTGCGTGGCGTGGCGGTTTTAGCGCCCGGGGTCAGCGAAGATGAGATTGCCAGGCTTGATACGGCAGGCGCGCGTGGCACCCGTGTCAATGTCTTGTACGCCGGTGGCAGTCATTTAAGCGACGTCCAAGACCTGGTGCAGCGTATCAAGCCCTTTGGCTGGCACATGCAGTTTCTGGCCGACGTCTCAGCGACCCCCGATTTGCCAATGCAGGCATGTGACTTTGGGGTGCCGGTGGTGTTTGATCACTTTGGCCATCCGGGCTCGCAAGATCCTAACGATGCGGGTTTTAAGAACCTGTGCGCCGCGCTCAAGGAGGGTCAAATCTGGGTCAAGATCTCAGGGGCTTATCGCGTTGTGGGTGCCCAAGGCGGCTGGCAGGCCATTGAGCCTTTTGTTGACGCCTTACTCAAAGCCAACCCCGCTAGACTGGTGTGGGGCACGGATTGGCCGCATCCGGCGATTGCACCACCCATGCCCGATGATGTCGATTTGGCTCAGATGGTGCTGCGCTGGCTGCCCGAGAGCTCACTGCGCGAGCAGATTCTGGTGCGCAATCCCGAGCAGCTCTATGGTTTTGCGCCTTGGGCTGACGCGTAACGTGCCCAGGCAATGAGCATCATGTGTGGCACCGTGACCGCAGCCAGACCAATGAAGACCAACTGCAAGATCTTGCTATCGGCAGCCATCGGTGGCCAAACCATCCAAAGTGCAGCCAGCAGCAACAGTGTGGCGCTGGTGTAGATCACGGTCATCCGTATTAACTTTGGGCGTACGGTTTGATTCGCACTAGCAAATAGTCCCAGTAGATGGCGCGGACTATGTAAGGCGCAGAAATAGATAATGAAGTAAATCAGTGGGTCACAGACCCACGCCAGAACCAGCAGACAAGCGAGTTCGAGCGCACAAAACCAGCTGCCACGCCATAAGGCCAAGGCAATCACTGCACCCATGAGTGCGGCTAGGCCCCACGGCATGATAGCCAACTGATGCGCCAAGACCGCGCCACCTGGCCCCGACAGATGCGCAAAGATCTCAGCGACGCGCTCGAGATGAAAACCGATGGGCATGAGCAGCAATAGGCCGCCGGCGGCTAGCCGTGCGGCTTTTGGTAGTTCGTGGAGCCAGTCTTCTGAGAAATGCCAGGCACTGATTAGCAAGAACACGAGCAAACTTGCAACCGGCAGCCATAGCCACAACAAAACGACCGCACCGGCGATCGCTAAGTAGCCTGCGTTAAACAGCAGTGATTGCCTAAACGTGCCGCACCACCCGATCTGCTGAGCAATCCATGGGTCAAGTGCACCGTGCGGCATGCCTAAAAATGCCACGAGCACAGCCAAGATGATTAACTGCGCCTGCGGGCTCATCGATTCAGGCACCAACGCCAGCCACACGCTAGCCGCAAGGGCCAGCACCACGAATAGCAGTCGCTCAGACACGGGTATTGCGGCTTGGCGTTGCATCATCGATCCAGGCGAGCAGTCATTAAAGACTTTAGAAAGGGCAGTGTAGGCTGACTGGCGATGATGCTCAAACAGTCTCGCCACGAGGCATCGTCACCCATGAACCGCAAGAGCCGCTGGGTTGGCACGCGCTTGAACATCGCATCAAAGAGCTCAGGCGCGAGCGCTGGGTTTTGACCAACGACTTTGAGAAACAATCGGTCCATGCGCTCGATCGTGGGGGTGCTCGTGTGTTGGTTGATCACTTGGCCGGTCTTGACAAAGTGCGCCGCGCAAGCCCGAGCCCAGCTTTGTATGCGCAAAAAGCCATAGCCCGATGACGATCGAAGCGCGTTGCCACCCATGCCCGCGCGTGTGGGCTGATCGGCGCTTGCTGGTGGTAGACCGATGAGTCCCATTGGCAAGACGCCATGCTCGCGACGTAGAACCCGCGCGGTGTGCCACTGGCGCGCGGTGAGCATTTGCTCAAGTGCACGGGTTAATTGCGCGCAGTCAACAGGCTGGCGCGAAAAAAAAGTGACCTCGGCTAGCACGCGATTGGCAGCCAATGGCAAGACGTAGTCAAAGCAGAACTCGCCATCGAGCAGGCGCATATTGGTCATGAGCTCGACTTCATCAAGATCCAAAGCGCTGTCTTGGTTCAATTCAATTTCAACGCCCATAAAACACTGCAAAAGTAAGGCGCGCATGCCTTGGGCTTTGGGTAATGGGCGGGTGTCAATGACCTCGCGGGCAACATAGCTGGTTTCATTGGCCTGAATCAGCCAGCCTTGGTCGGTGCGTTTGACGTCTGTGGCAGCTTGGCCAAGTGCCAGTTCGATCTGGGCATTGGCACGCACGGCACCGAGGCACGCCTCATAGTAGTCACTGGCGCGCACGTAGTGATAGCCATGGCCAGTGAGTTCACCAACAGAGCTGGCCTGCCCAAGTCGGCTAGCAGCCCAGCGTGACCAGGTGTGGCTGACCATGTGTTTGAGCCGGTGCTGCGTGGGTGCCCAGAAGCACCAGCTGCGATCGTCTTCGTATCGGTGGCGCGGCTCAATAATAATGACACGCTGGCCCAAGCGGTGCGCAGCCAATTCGCGTGCCAAACCTAAGCCAGCACAACCACCACCGAGAATCGCCAGGTCATAGGGTTGCTCATTATTCATGCTGCAATATTCGTATCGACCCCAAAGTAGCCCTGCAAGCTTTGGTGCAACCCGGCGTCATGTGCCGCGGGCAGTTGCTTTGCACGGTTAGCCAAAGTGTACTGGGTCAAAACGGCCGCGGCACAAGTCAGCTTGCGTGGCAGGCTGACCACGGCGCGTCGATCCCAAGAACGGTAGTGTGCCTGGGCCAGCACGGCTCCAATCTCCTGGTAAACCTTTGCGGCCACCAAGATGGCACCTTGGGCGCCTTTGGGCAGATAGGCAATGCCTGTCGTGCCACTAGCGAAATAAATGTTGGCAAGTTCAACGGCCTGTCGCGTGGCTTTCTGTAGTTTGGCCGCCAGTTTGTCTGAGGGCGCGACAATGGCCTGCGGCTCAGTCGCCCCAAGCCACTGCCTAGGCAGGTAAATGCGCCCGTTGCGGGCGTCTTGGCCGACGTCACGGGCGATATTGACCAGTTGCATGCCAATACCCAAGTCAATGGCAAATGGCCACGCGCGTGGGTCGTGCACATCAAGCACGATGCTCATCATGACACCGACCGTGCCCGCGACCCGGTAGGCATAATCGAGCAAGTCGGCCTCGGTGCCAATGTCCGGCCCTTTCAGGTCCGATGCCACACCATCAATCAGTGCCACCACCGGATCTGGCGGCATGTCTGTTTGCTGCATCAGCGCAAGCATCGGTGCGCAGGCCTGGTCATGGGCCTGGCCATCCTGGATTGAGGCTCGAATTGCCTCTAGCTGGGTCAGCGCGGCGTCAGGGTCTGTGGACTCGTCAGCAATATCATCGACCCGGCGACAAAAGGCGTAAAGCACACTGGCACGCTCTCGGTGCACCTTTGAGAGCAGGTGCGAGGCGAAATAGAAGCTGCGACCGTGTTTCCTAAGAACCTCTGTGGCAGTTTCTGTTGCCATGGCCATGATCAAGCCTCGGTTCAAGCAGCATTGGGCATGAGCCGGTCAACCACCTTGGCTGACGAGACCACGCCAGGCAAGCCCGCCCCAGGGTGAGTGCCTGCGCCAACCACAAAGAGGTTCTTTGGGCCCTCGCCGCGATTATGAAACCGAAACCAGGCCGATTGACGAAACAGCGGCGAGACCGAGAAGCCAGCGCCCTCGGGCGAGAGGTAGCGTTGCTCAAAATCTTGCGGGGTCATAAAGAATGGATCAACGATCACCTCTTTGAGCCCAGGCAAGGTCGTGCGGTCAAGCGCCTCAATGACACGCTCAGTCAAACGAGGCCCCGCGCTCGCCCAATCCACATTGCCTTGCAAATTGGGCACAGGTACCAAGGCGTAGTAGCTGTCGCAGCCCGGCGGTGCGAAGCTTGGATCGGTGGCTGTGGGTCGATGCAAGTAAATCGAAAAATCATCGGCCAGTATTTTTTTATTAAAGATGTCATCGAGCAATTCGCGATAGCGCGGGCCCATCCAGATCGTGTGATGGGCCACCTGGTCATAGGTTCTTTTTGTGCCAAAGAAAAGCACAAAAAGCCCCATGGACTTGCGCCAGCGACTGGTCTTTAGCCGAGCCGTCCAGTTGACCTCCTTGGGCGCGAGCAGCTTGCCGTAGAGGTGGGCCGGATCGGCGTTAGAGATGACCCAATCGGCAGCTAGCGACTCAGAAGGTGCTTGGTTTGACTCAAGCTCGACTGTCGTGATGCGCTGGTTCTGACAGCTCAAGCCAGTGACAGTGGTGTTTAAGCGAATCTCGATGCCTTGCTCGCGCATCAGGCGCTCGATGGCGTCAACCAAGGCGCCTGTGCCGCCCATGGCAAAGTGAACCCCATGTGCTTGCTCCAGAAAGTGAATGAGCCCATAGATGCAGGTGGTGTCAAAGGGGTTGCCGCCGACGAGCAGCGGTTGAATAGAAAAGGCCTGGCGCAGGTAATCGCTTTGCAGATACCGGCAAACCATTTGCCAGACCGATCGCCAGGCGCCTAGGCGAGCCAGGTGAGGCACCTGTGCGAGCATGACGTCCATGCGGTGAAAGGGTTGGTCGGCAAGCTTGGTAAAGCCCACGTCATACAGTTTGCGTGAATGTGCCAACAAACGCTGGTAACCCTCGACATCCGGCGGGTGTATGCGCTTGATTTCATCGAGCGTGTCTTGCAGGCTGCCACCGTAGTCAAAGTGTTCGCCATCGGCGAATTCAAAACGGTACCAAGGCTTCAGTGGCACCAGGGTGACATAGTCTGAGAGCGATCGGTCAAATAGCGCAAAGAGCTCTTCGAACAAGAACGGCGCGGTTAACACCGTTGGGCCCGCATCATGGCGAAAGCCGTTGCGCTCAAACACCTGCGCGCGTCCACCGAGGCGCTCGCAGCGGTCAATCAGTGTCACTTCATGGCCCTTGGCGCGCGCGCGCAGTGCCGCGGCCATCCCCCCAAATCCAGCGCCAACGACCACAACGCTACTCATGCGGCATGCACAGTCTTGTGGCTTGGTGCAGCAATGGCGTCTGCCAGATCAAGAGATAGTTCGCACAGGTAGTTGCCGCTGTCGTGCGCTAGTGCTCGGGCGCATTCGGTGGCTTCATCCAGATATAAGCTTGCCAAGGCATGCGCTCTGGAAAACGCGGCTTCAGCGCTATAGCCTGAGGCTTGTAGAACTGACAGGATGTTGTTGCTGCCCTGCATCTGGTCGCGCTCAACATCCTTGATGTCATCGATAATCTGGTATGCAAGCGCAAAGGACTCGCCTGCTTTTTGAGCGGTCGCTAGATTTGCTTGCCTGTCGCTAGCTAGCAATGTCAGCTCCAGCGGCAAGGCCAGCAAACTGCCAGACTTACCCGCAGCGATCTGCAGGTAG
>SKIZ01000038.1 GCA_007116135.1 Burkholderiaceae bacterium | reverse complement strand
GACGGTTTACCCCTTTGTCGTGGCGATGGTGAGAAACATCAGTGGTCGACTAAAAGTCGACGCGTTGTTGACGTGCGAGCGCGAGCTAAGTGCCGTCTTTAGCTTTACGCGAGCGTATTTTCTGGTCGATATGCAAACACCGGCGGCCTACGTTAATTTCATCGCTTCGCTGCTGCCGCGCAAAACCAAGGCCGAGATTTACACGTTGCTTGGGTTGCAAAAGCAGGGCAAGACACTTTTTTACCGTGACTTTCTACAGCACCTAGCGCACTCGCATGACCAGTTTGAGCTCGCTCCAGGTATTGAGGGGTTGGTCATGAGTGTGTTTACCCTGCCCTCTTATCCGTATGTTTTTAAGTTAATTAAAGATCGGATAGCCAAAGACGCAATGACTGCAGACATTGTGCGATCAAAGTACCAAATGGTGAAGTTGCATGACCGTGTCGGACGAATGGCTGACACGTGGGAGTACTCTCAGGTGGCATTGCCCAAAGCACGTTTTTCCGAGTCTTTGTTGCGCCAGCTGCAGCAGGTGGTTGGTGAGCAAATTCACCAGGACGGCGAGCAATTGATCTTTAAACACCTGTATATCGAGCGGCGCATGACACCGCTTAATATCTATCTCGGCCACGCGCCAGCGCCGCTGCGCCGCCAGGCGATTATTGATTATGGTTACGCCATTAAAGAGCTTGCCAGCGCAAATATTTTCCCAGGCGATATGTTGTACAAAAACTTCGGCGTCACACGATTTGGCCGAGTGGTGTTTTACGACTACGACGAAATACAGACACTGCGTGAAATGAACTTTCGCCGAATTCCCGAGGCACCCGATGCACAAGCTGAGATGGCCAGTGAGCCGTGGTACGCCGTTGGGCCAAACGATGTCTTTCCCGAGGAGTTTGCGACCTTTTTATTGGGACGCGACGAAATCCGGTCAGTTTTTCTTGAGCACCACGCCGATTTGCTTACGCCACAGTGGTGGGCGCAATGTCGCGCGCAAGTCGCTCGAGGCGTATTCATCGACCCAAAGCCCTACGAGGCGCAGCCGCAGTTCGAGTGCTAAAGGGTGTGTGCTGTCTCAAGGGGCTCGACAGTCACAGCAATGGCGAGCTGGTGTTGACCACCACCACGGATGACTCCGCGCAAAGGCGAAACGTCGCCGAAATCGCGACCCTGTGCCAGACACACGTGGTCCAGGTCTGCGATGACGCTGTTTGTCGGGTCGAGTTCAAGCCACTGGCCAGGTGCGTTCGGACAGTAAAGTGCGATCCAAGCGTGCGAGGCATCGGCACCGCGCAGGCGTTCTACACCAGGCGGCGGTTTGGTCAGCAGATAGCCACTGACATACTTGCCGGCCAGACCGATTGCACGTAAGCAGCCAATCATGATGTGTGCAAAGTCCTGGCACACGCCCTTTCGTTGTTCGAACGCGCTTTCGAGCGGCGTATGAATTTCGGTTGCACCGGATTCATAACTAAAGTCTTGATAGATACGCTGGCACAGCTCGATACCGGCCGAAGCGATGGGCCGATTCCGGGTGAATGACTGCAAAGCGTAGTCTTTTAGGGCTTGATGCCAGCCAATGTAGGGGCTTGGCCAGACAAATTGGGAAGCCCAGACAAAGGATTGATCAAGTGAATAGACCATGCTGTGGCGAACGTCTTCCCATGCGGGCGTGTTTGACGGATCAAAGCTTGCGTAGCGTGAGCTTTTTTCCACAACAGTAGTGGTTTGCACACGCAAGGATCGATGCGGGTGCGTAAGAGAAAAAAAGTATCGCTCGTTATCAAAGGCGTCTGTCTGCAGAATTAGCTCTTGGGCCTTTGGCTCGATTAAGAGTTCGTGGTCTAGCACCCGTTGCCAGGCACTTGAGCGGGGGCGCAAGTAGGCAAGATGTTGTGCGAGCGTCACATCGCTTTGGTACTGATACTGTGTCAAATGCTCAATTCGCAATCGGGTCATTATGAGGTCAATCGTTGTTCAGTAACGTGTACGAAAAAATGACGGCTGATTTCATCAGAGATCTTAAAACCGGCTGAGGTGGCCGCTCTAACCGTTTTCAAAACCTCACCGCTGGTATCACTGTCTTTTGAAAACTCGGGCAATAGCGAGACAATACTGGCACTGTCTGGCATAAAAGACAATTGCTGTGCCAACTCGACTGTCGTCGCGTGTATGGACCTTGGGTTGGCAGCATCTAGTGCAATCAGATCTAAAAGCGCCATTACATCCTGCAGCCGCTGGTAGCGAGTTCGGTACGTGATCGCGCTGTCAAATAAGGTCAACAAAGAGTCGAATCCTTGCTCTGTGTAGACGGCAGCGGAATCGAAGAACTGGGTGATCATTTGCGACTGATTGATCAAGCGCTCAAGCAGCCTGCCCACAGCAAGCATGCGCCAACCAAGATCACGCGTCATGCGATCGAGTTGATAGCCCACCAAAGCGGCTAGAGGCAACTCCACCTGATCGAGCGCCCTCAACATGTCGTGGTGGGTCTGCTCTTGCACGAGGGCTTCTTTAATTCGTGCGGGCACTTGTGCATGCTCGGCCGGCAGTCGGTCACGCACACTACGCATAGCCGATTGCATGCTGTGTACAACATCGACTAAGCCACCACTGCCCGTGTCACGCAGGCGACTAATGAGCAGGTCGCCAAAAGCATCCGGATCTTGCGACATCGAAGGACTATCGAATGGCATCAAGCCCTGCACGCGCGTTAAATCGGTGAAGGCGGCAGCCACGGTGGTGAGGGTTTCAGCCCGATTGGTTGAAAGCAAGGTGAATGCTTCGCGCGCTATCCGAACCATTGCTTCGGCGCGCTCGGTGTAGCGGCCAAGCCAAAAAAGGTTTTCAGCCGATCGACTTGAGACGAGTTCGTTTTGCACGTGCCAGCGGTTGACCCGGGCGTCTTTGGGCAACATGGAAAAGGTATCAACCTCGTGATCCGTAGTGACCCACGTATCGAGTGTGGTGCCGCCGCTTCGGATCGAGACAATGTGCGGGTCCAGTGCTGCCACGCGGGTCATGCCGCCGGGCATGATGTGCCACTCATTGTCAGGTCCGACAATCGCGTAGAAACGCATCATGGCTGTCTTGGGCTGCAGGCCTTGACCGTCAAAGGTAGGAACCTGGGAAAAACCCAGATAGGTTTGGGTGGTGTATATATCGGGTTGTTGCTCAATACGCTGGCGCCACTGCTGCTGATCGGATGGCGAAATCAAGCTGGCAATAACAGGCTCGAAATTGGTTGAATGGCGATTGGCAAAGGTGGGTTTGATGACCTGGGTATTTAACCAAGGACTGACGTCTTGCCAAGCGGCCGACTCCCCACACCACCATGTGTGAAGCGACGGCATCAGCAGCGGTTCGTTAAAAAAGTGCTCACAAATCGCGGGCAGAAATCCTTGGATTGAGGGTGACTCCAAGAACCCGGTGCCAAGGGCATTGGCCATAACGACTTTCTTTGCTCGAACCGCCTGTAAAAGCCCGGGCACCCCGATGGCCGAGTCCGTTCTGAGCTCAAGAGGATCACAGAAGTCATCATCAAGACGGCGCAACAGACCATGTATTCGTTGCAAGCCATGTACCGTTTTTAAGAACACCTCGTTTTGGCGAACGGTCAAATCCGGACCCTCAACGAGTGGTATACCCAGATAGCGCGCAAGGTAGGCGTGTTCGAAATAGGTCTCGCTATAAGGCCCGGGCGTCAGAAAAGCAAATCGTGGTGCGCCTGGGGCAATGTGTTGCGCCTGCGATTCGAGCGCCGCTAGTAATCGCCGATAGCTCGCAGCCAAGTGCTGGACCCGCATTTCGCGGTAGGGTTGCGCAAATAGCCTGGAGATAATCAGTCGGTTCTCCAGCACATAGCCAAGCCCAGATGGTGATTGGGTTCGTTGACCAATGACCCACCACTGTCCCTGTGCATCGCGCGCCAAATCAAATGCGATGACGTGTAGGTAAATGTCATTGGGTACGCGTACCTTGTGCATGGCCGGCAGGTAACCGGGGTTACCTAGGACGAGCGCACTCGGCAAATAGGCCGCTGAGAGTAGATAGCGGTCATGATAGACATCGTGCACGATCCGATTTAGTAGCTTGGCGCGTTGGCTTAAGGCCTTTTGGATCTCTTGCCAGTCTTCTTTGCCAATGAGCATCGGAATGGGGTTTAGCGACCACGGACGGGCTTGGTCCTCTTTCTCAACAAAAACGTTGTAAGTGATACCGTTTTGCTCGATCATCCGGTCTACTGTCTGAGCAGAGTTAGACAGCCGGTTCAGGATATTGGGTCCGAGCCTGTCAAAGAAGTCTTGCCAATGCGTACGTAATTGACCATCGGGTTGGCGCAACTCATCGTAGTGACCTGGCTTTACGGCACCCACAGCAGGGAAACCGTCGAGCTGGTTTACGGGTAATGCGGCATCAGGGCCCGTAGGCGTCGGGTCAGGTGGAGCGGTTGTGGTCATTGGTTCCTTCGGGTCTAGCGCTCAAGCCTTCAATGAAGTATGAGTTTATCGGGTATTGCAGCCATTGACTGCTAAATTGGGCACTGCCCAAGGGCAAGGCGCACCAGATTCGTGCGTGTCGATAGATTTCAGTTGGCGAGATCGACCAAGTATGGTTTCATACAGCAAGCACCGTGCCACAGTTGCGGTTCTGATGCTGGCACGCGATTTGCTGAAGCGTTCGAGTTGTCGGGGCCTGCGCCGCTGAGGCACCTTTGGGCATGTCAAGCGGCCGCTTTTTTGTTGAAAATCTCGATTGACGGTCGAAAACTCGAGCTGGTGTGAGAAAAAACAGTGAACAAGATGTCGATGACCCTTCTTGATGAGATGTTGCAGCATATCGATGATTCTGATCAGCATCAGGCATATATCGGTGGCGCGGTGCGCGGGCACTATGAGCAGTTGCAACAATGGCTGGCCAAGACCCCCGTTGAATCATTGAAGGCGCGACACGAAGAAGCTGAGCTCTTGTTTCGCCGAGTCGGAATTACCTTTGCCGTCTACGGTGATGATGATGGCACTGAGCGCACCATCCCCTTTGATATCGTGCCACGAATCTTCCCGGAGCATGAGTGGCACAAGCTCAAGCTTGGTTTGATTCAGCGTGTGCAGGCATTGAATCTTTTTCTGCACGACGTCTATCATGATCAAAAAATCCTGAAAGCGGGCTTGCTGCCAACCGAGCAAGTTCTGGCCAATACGCACTATCGGGCAGCCATGCAGGGCGTTGAAGTGCCGCTGGGGGTTTATGCGCACATTGCCGGTATCGACCTAGTAAGAGCTAGCAACCCGGATGGCAGCGGCGAGTTCTATGTCCTTGAGGATAATCTGCGGGTGCCCTCGGGTGTGTCTTACATGATCGAGAACCGCAAAATGATGATGCGGCTTTTCCCGGATCTATTTGGCTCACATCGCATTGCACCGGTAGAGCATTACCCGGATCTTTTGCTCAGTGCTTTGCAAGAGTCTGCCCCGCCAACGCATCGTTACCCCAACGTTGTGGTTTTAACGCCAGGCATGTACAACTCGGCCTACTTTGAGCATGCCTTTTTGGCTCAGCAAATGGGGGTGGAGCTTGTCGAAGGGCAAGATCTATTTGTCGACGACGACGACGTGGTTTATTTGCGAACCACGCAAGGCCCCCGGCCGGTCGATGTGATCTACCGACGCGTCGATGACGACTTTTTGGACCCGGAGGTCTTCAGGGGCGATTCCGTACTTGGCCCGCCAGGACTCATGCGCGCTTACCGCGCAGGCAATGTAGCCATTTGCAACGCAGTGGGTACCGGGGTGGCCGATGATAAGTCGATCTACCCATATGTGCCAGACATGATTCGATTCTATTTGTCACAAGAGCCCATACTGCAAAATGTCCCAACTTATATGGGGCGCCGACCCGATGAGCTTTCCTATGTGCTTGCCAACCTAGAGAAGCTCGTGGTCAAAGAGGTTCACGGCGCCGGTGGCTATGGCATGCTCATTGGTCCCATGGCCAGCCAGTCCGAACTCGATTCTTTTAGAGCACAGCTAAAGGCTCGCCCGGACAATTACATTGCACAACCAACCTTGTCTTTATCGACATGCCCGACTTTTGTCAGCTCGGGTTTGGCACCTCGGCATATTGATCTGCGGCCGTTTGTCCTGTCGGGCAAGACGGTTCGGATGGTTCCTGGCGGACTGACCCGCGTGGCGCTCAAGCAGGGTTCGCTCGTGGTTAATTCATCGCAAGGTGGCGGAACGAAAGACACCTGGGTATTGCAATCACCGGAGTAGGCTTAATCATGCTGTCACGCACTGCGGACCATTTGTATTGGATGTCTCGCTATACCGAGCGCGCCGAAAACACCGCGCGCCTGCTTGAAGTTAATTGGCAGACTTCACTGCTGCCCCAGTCAGAGCAGGCCGCACAAGCGGCATGGCGCGCGATGCTCGAGATCTTCGAGTTGACAAGCGGGTTTGATGACAAGCATGCAAGCGTCGAGCCGGCCACTGTGCTGTCTTACATGGTCCAGGATATGGACAACTCATCGTCAATCATGAGTTGCTTGCGTGCTGCACGCGAAAATGCAAGAGCGGTTCGAGGCGCAATGACAACCGACCTTTGGGAGACGATCAATACGACTTGGCTAGATGCACAGCGTCAGGTGGCCCAAGGTGCGCTGAAGATCGCGCCGATGGACTTTTTTGAATGGGTCAAGTTGCGCTCGAACCAATCTCGTGGCGTGCATATTGGCACGATGTTGCGCGATGAGGCGTTTCACTTCATCACACTAGGGATTTTCATCGAACGCGCCGATAATGTGGCGCGACTGCTTGATGTGAAGTTTTTGGCAGCAGCCGAACTGATGAGCCATCAACCCGGCCATGTCGGTGACTTCTACTACTGGGCGGGGTTATTGCGTTCGCTGTCGGCATTTGAGAACTACCGCAAAAGCTATCGCAATGCGGTTACACCGACCCGAGTCGCCGAGTTACTCATCTTAAGCCGCCGCAATCCTCGCTCGCTGGTAGCCTGCATGGAGACCATTGTCGATTTATTGCCCAAGGTTAGAAATGACGTCTCTGGCCGTACCGAACACGAAGCCCGAGCCATTTTGACGAGTTTGCGCGATACAGACATAGAGGAAATATTCGAACAGGGTATTCATGATTACCTCGCCGAGCTGTTAACCAAGATTAATCAGTTGGCGCTAGACATCAGTGAGAACTTTCTCGTCCCAATTGCCTCAGTCGATGTCACCACCACGCAAACCGAACCGGCACAACAAGCCGGTTAAGGCCCCTAATTGCTGCCCGGTGGCTGACGGCTCGCACTACAATCCGTGGCATGCATACGTTTGATCAGGCATGGTTATATGAGACCGTGCGACGACAAGAGCTTGAAACAGTGCTGCCCGATGAGTCACATATCAATCGGGTGGCGCTTGGCGCGGCAACCGACCCGCACGGGCAGTTGCTGGCACGCGCGCAAGCCTCGGCGTATGCCACAACGGTTCGCATCGATCAAAAGGCCGTGCGTCAATCTATGCGCTTAGCTGTTGCGGTACTTTGGTTTGTTAGTTTGCTAGCGGGCGCGAGCCTGGGATTGACCACCTTGGGTGATGGTCGAGGCGCCGTTAACGTGGTTTGGACCTTGGGCGCGTTGTTGTTGCCAGCCACAGTGATGCTGCTGGCCTGGCTCGTCTTGATGTTCGGCGCGGCAAGCAGTGGGGGTCTGCTTGGGCGATGCTGGGCACTGCTGGTTGGTTGGCTGCTGGGAAAGACTGGTAGAGCAAAGACATGGCAGGCGTGGCTCGCGAGCACGGCCCAAGCAGGCTCACAGCGGTGGTGGCTTGCTTTTATCAGCCACACGATGTGGCTTTGGCTCATGCTCGGTGTGTTGCTGTCGTTGTTGTTGGCTTTTAGCTTGCGTCACTACACCTTCGTGTGGGAGACAACCTGGCTTAGCGAATCGGTATTTGAAAGTGCCGCGCAAGCCGTTGGCTATTTCCCTGGCCTATTGGGTTTTTCAACGCCGGAGTCTCAAATCATTCGCGACAGTGGTAATGCGGCGTTGACCGATCCCGTCTCGCGCAAAGCGTGGGCCAGCTGGTTGGTTGGGGCGGTATTGGTCTTTGGGTTTATTCCCCGCTTGGTCTTGTCGGCGCTTAGTTTCTACATGGCTCGCACGCGTGAGCGCGGCTGGCGAATTTCGCTTGTAGATGCCTATGCTATTTCGCTTTTGGCTAAGTTGGCGCTGTTGCAGCGCGGTCAGCGCACCGATGGTGCAGCCGGCGCCCCGGATCAGGTAGCGCGCTTGATTGGCTTGCCGCAAGACCAAGCTCAAGCAAAAGCAGCTTGGTTAGCACTGGAGACCGAGGTGCCTCAATCGATTCGGCAAGCGTTCAACCAGGCCAGTATCGAGATCCCTGCTGCTGACGATCGGCATGCCAGACAAGAGGCAAGCGCCCGATTGCAAATGCTACGACCACGGCATTTGTTGATCATGGTGGACACTCGCCAAACACCGGATCGAGGCGCCTTGCGCTTGTTGGTGCGCTATGGCAGCCAGGCCCATCAGACGGGGGTATTGATGCTGCACACCGACTCAGGGCGAGCCCGCACGGCACAGTGGCAAGGGCGCCTTGAAGAAATCGGGGTGGCTGACATCTTTGTCGATCAGCAAATAGCGATTCAATGGCTTTTGGGTGAGCCGCATGACTGAGAACGTGATCAAGGTGGCCGTGGTCGGCCACACCAACACGGGCAAGACGTCGTTGTTGCGCACGCTCACCTGTGATCAATCGTTTGGTCAAGTCACTGACGCACCGGGCACGACGCGCGAAGTCATTTCTTTGCCTGTGTTTCTCGATGGCGCGCCTGCCTTGGCGTGGTTTGATACGCCCGGGCTAGAAGACAGTGTTGGCCTGCGCGACTGGATCGATGGTCTAAGTGACCCCGTAAAGCGCCTTGATGGCGTCGAGCGAGTCGAGCGGTTTTTGAATGATCCACAGGCACGCGCCCACTTTGAGCAAGAGAGCCGGGTATTGGCGCAAGTATTAAAGAGCGATGCCTTGCTGTATGTGGTTGATGCGCGTGAGAACGTCTTGGCTAAGCATCGTGACGAACTTCACTTGTTGCAATCCTGTGGCAAGCCAGTGTTGCCAATATTAAATTTTGTCGCCAGTCAGCAAGCCAACCCTCAGCCATGGATTGACGTGTTTGCGCGTCACGCGATGCACATTCATTTGTCGTTTGACACAATCAGCCCACCGATTAATGGTCAGCAGGCGATGTACGAAACGCTGGGTCAGTTACTTGGGGCGCGTCAGACCGTACTACGAGCACTGGGCCAACAGGCGGCTATACAGCGCTGCCACCGTCTGCGCGCGGCCGTTTCGCTGCTGGCTACATTGTGTGTGACGTCAGCGGCGTGCCGCAGACGTGCTCAAGACGAGCCCGATGCGGTGGTTGCGGCAACAGGCCTGTTAGAACAAGAGGTGCGAGGATATGAGCGACAGTTTGTCACCGACCTATTGAAGCTCTACCAGTTTAGCGAGCATGACTTTTTGACACATACGACGGGCTGGGATGGCTCGAGTTGGTCAACCGATCTGTTTGACAAGCAGACATTGAAAGCGCTTGGCATCGATCTTGGCAAAGGCGCAGCTGTCGGTGGGGCCATTGGTGCGACCTTCGACGTGCTTACAGCGGGTCTGTCGCTGGGCGCGGGCACAGCGATCGGCGCGACGGCCGGCTCGGCTTGGCAGGGGCTTGGTCGCTGGGGCAAAGACCTTGGGGCCAAGATACTGGGTCAGCGCGAGCTCATGGTGGGCGATGCGGCATTGATCGTTTTAGTCAAGCGCAACGCTGATTTGATCCAGGCGCTTGAGCGACGCGGCCATGCTGCCCAGCAGCCGGTCGTTTTGAGTCCCAAAGCCGCATCAGGCCCTGACCGTGGTGCCAAGGAGCTAATCCGGTTTTTCAATATTGTTCGTCGCCAGTCTTTACGGCTAGATGCGCTCGGCCTATTGCGCTCGTATGGGCCACAGCGATCGCTCACCGAACAAGCTCAGACCGTGATTGTCCAGGCCACGGGTCTAAAAGCCTTACTGCTAGATGAGTTACACTGTTGATTCGTTGGAATGTTCCAGTCCATCCGACGCCTTCGAGCCAACTCGGCTCAACGCCAAATCTATTTAAGACCCGGCGTCCACTTTCTGCTGTTCACACGTTGATTGGAGTCGCGCCTGAGTGCGGCTCGTGTGGCTGTGGAGTCATTGTTTGTCTACCGTATCCTCTTTTGCCAGTTTGAATCTGGCTCAGCCCCTGTTGCAAGCCATTGAGCAATCTGGCTATACCGAACCAACACCCATTCAACAAAAAGCCATCCCGCACGTTTTGGCTGGTGCCGATCTGATGGCAGCGGCCCAAACCGGGACTGGCAAGACAGCAGGATTTACCCTGCCCATCTTGCAACAATTGCTAGAGCAAGGCCCGCGCCAGCGCAAGGCGGGCTGCCCGCAGGTTTTGATTTTGACGCCCACGCGCGAGCTTGCGGCACAGATTCTTGAGTCTGTGAGAACCTATGGTCGTCACACCAAAATCACCTCGATGGTTATGTTTGGCGGCGTCAACATTAATCCCCAAATCACGGCATTAAAAAAGCCAATCGACATACTCGTTGCGACCCCCGGGCGGCTGCTTGATCATGTCTCGCAAAAAACCTTGGACTTGTCGCAAGTTGAGGTGTTCGTGCTCGATGAGGCGGACCGGATGCTCGATATGGGCTTTATCCGCGACATTAAAAAGATCATGAGGCTATTGCCGCAACAGAGGCAAAGCTTGCTGTTCTCAGCGACATTTGTCGATGAAATTCGCGAGCTTGCGCGCGGTGTGTTGCGCAACCCCGTGGAGGTCTCGGTCAGTGCGCCCAACACCACCGCGCAACGCGTCCACCAGACCGTGCATTTGGTTGATCAGTCCGATAAGCGCGATGTGCTTAGCCATATCATCCGCGAAAGCGGTTGGTATCAGGTATTGGTGTTCACCAGAACAAAGCACGGCGCCAACCGCTTGGCCGAGAAATTGGTCAAAGACGGGTTGCAGGCCGCGGCGATTCACGGCAACAAGAGCCAGGCGGCGCGCACCCGGGCGCTTGATGACTTTAAGTCGGGCAAGATAAGCGTGCTGGTGGCCACAGACATTGCCGCACGAGGCCTCGATATCGACCAGCTGCCGCAAGTGGTGAACTTTGAGCTGCCTAACGTGCCAGAAGATTATGTGCACCGGATTGGTCGCACAGGGCGCGCTGGGGCCGCTGGCCAAGCACTGTCGCTAGTCGATCGCGAGGAACTTAAGCACTTAAAGGCAATTGAGCGTTTGATTAAGAAATCGATAGAGCAAACGCCTGCCCCCAAAGGCTGGACGCCAAGCGTAGCGAGCCCGCCCGACAGGCCCGCTGCCGCGGCAAAGCCCAGACACCGATCGCGCCCGAATGCGGCCGTGGGGGCACGTAAGCCGGCGCGCCAGTCCAATGTGCGCAGTTTGAATGGTTAAACTGGCGCACCTTTAGCCGAAAAAGCTGTAAATGCTCATAAGCGATGTCTGAACATTCGATTCAAAGAGAGGTGGCTCGTCGGCGTACCTTTGCGATTATTTCGCACCCGGACGCTGGCAAGACCACTTTGACAGAGAAGATCCTGCTGTTTGCCGGTGCGATTCAAATCGCTGGCAGCGTTAAGGCGCGTAAGGCCTCACGCCATGCTGCCTCGGATTGGATGGAAATTGAAAAGCAACGCGGAATTTCCGTGGCCTCCTCCGTGATGCAGATGGAGTATCAGGATTGCATCATTAATTTGCTCGACACCCCTGGTCACCAAGACTTCTCGGAAGACACCTACCGAGTATTGACCGCAGTCGATGCCGCTTTGATGGTCATTGATGCCGCCAATGGCGTTGAGCCCCAGACGATTCGGCTTCTAGAGGTATGCCGGGCGCGCAATACGCCGATCATTACCTTTATTAACAAGTTGGATCGTGAGGTCAAGCCGCCGCTAGATCTCATCGAAGAGGTTCAGGCACACCTTGGCATGGACGTGGTGCCCTTTTCTTGGCCCATCGGCATGGGCAAGCAATTTGGTGGTGTTTTCGACTTACAGCAAGATTGCATGCGCTTGTTTCAAGCCGGAAGAGACAGGCGGGTCGATCAAGACGACCAAACGATCGCAGGCCTTGATAACCCTGAGTTGCCAGAGCGATTTGGTGCTGAGTTTGCACAAGCGCGCGAAGAGATTGAGTTGATCCAGGCGGCCTGCCCGCCATTTGATCACGCCGCTTTTTTGGCCGGTCAACAAACGCCGGCGTTCTTTGGTTCGGCCATAAATAACTTTGGCGTGCAAGAAGTGCTTCAGGCGCTTGTTCGCTATGCACCGCCGCCGGGTGCGCGCCAGGCCATTGAGCGTATTGTTGAACCGACAGACAAGAAGTTCACCGGGGTGGTCTTTAAGGTTCAGGCCAATATGGATCCAGCTCACCGCGACCGCGTGGCGTTTGTGCGTGTTAGTTCCGGTCAGTTTAGCCGTGGGATGCGACTAAAGGTTAGCCGCACGCAAAAGGAGCTGCGACCCAACAATGTCGTCTCTTTCTTGTCACAACGGCGTGAAATTGTTGACCAAGCCTATGCCGGCGATGTGATTGGCATTCCCAACCACGGTGTCTTGCATCTTGGGGACGTACTGACCGAGGGCGAGCGGCTTCACTTCACTGGGCTGCCCTTTTTTGCGCCAGAGATTTTTCAGGCAATCGAGGTTAAGGACCCCTTGCGCACCAAACAGTTGCGCACCGGATTGACCCAGTTAGGCGAAGAGGGTGCCATCCAGGTGTTTCGACCGGTCGCTGCGGGGGCGATGCTGCTGCTCGGGGCGGTAGGACAGTTGCAGTTTGAGGTGGTCATTCATCGGCTTAAGACCGAGTACGGCGTTGATGCCCAATTGATGCCAGCGCGCTTTACGTTAGCGCGCTGGGTCAGCGCGCAGGACCCTAAGGAGTTGGCGCGGTTTTTAGATGTCAATGCCGCACAGATTGCCTATGATGTGATTGATGCCCCGGCGTTTCTGGCTGGGTCTGCCGCGCAGTTGCGGGTTGTTCAGGAGCGTTTTCCAGAGATTAGCTTTCACACCATGCGTGAGCATGGTGCGAAAGTTTTTTAGTAAAGTGATGTTCTCAAGAGCCCAAGAGCCAATGAGTTAATGATGAGCTGGCGCGGTTTGTTTGTTTTTATTGCCTTGATGCTTGTGGCCAGTGCTGCCGCAGGCGTCATGCTGGGCAATTGGTTGGTTGACCAAACGCCGCGACTAACCGCAGATCCGCGCACCAATGTAAGCAGGCCGCTTGAACCTATTCTCGACGCCTCAGGCAGACCGCTGGCCTCGATTGCCCCGCAACCGAGGCTGGACGGCACGATGGGAGAGCCTTTTCAGAAGCTGCAACCCATGTGGGAAATCGAACCGATTTCACTATTTGAGACGAACCTCGATCCAATGGTTGTACTTGGCCGAGGCGATGACTCCTACACAGTGGCCGACATGCTAGCGAGCGCCGGTCTCGGGCTGCCAACTGGTGAGGGCGAGATCGCTACGGTCGATTTGACCACGCAAGCGCCTGGGTCTGAGCAACAGGCTCGCAGCACTGAACCAGAGCCGCGTGCCGCGCCCGTGTCTTGGCAACAGGACCTACAAGCGGCAATCGATGCTTGCGCCCAAGTTGGGTTTTTCTCACGTCCTGGCTGCATCGAAAAAGCGCGCCAAAAGTTCTGCTCACCTAACCAGGCCTGGGGTCGCGATCCGTTGTGCCCGTCGCCCGTTGGCGTGACCAACTAGCTCTCCTGGCGCCTTGCCAGGCTGCGCGATTTACGCAGCGACGCCGTCGGTATGCGCAAGAGCTCGCGGTATTTCGCGACCGTTCGGCGGGCCACTCTGATTCCCTCTTGGTCGAGCAAAGATACCAGTTGAGCGTCTGACAGGGGCTTTTCGCAGGGCTCCTGATCGATCAGGCTGCTGATTCGGGTTTGTATGGCAGTAGACGATGTGATTTGACCGGCATCGCCACTGACGCCCGTGCCAAAAAACCGTTTCAGCTCGATCGTGCCAAGCGGTGTGAGCATATATTTCTGGTTGGTTGCTCGCGAAATGGTCGACTCATGAAGGTTTAGCTCTTGGGCGACTTCGCGCAGGGTCAGCGGCTTCAATGCCCCCCAGCCACGCTCAAATACCAGCTGTTGGTGCTCAACGATGAAGGACGAGACCCGCAAAATGGTCTCGAATCGTTGGGTGATGTTACGAATCAACCAACGGGCCTCCTGCAATTGCCCATGCAGTGCGCTGTGTTCGGATTGTCTTGCGCTGCCAAGTGCTTGGGCATAAAGGTCATTGACTTTGAGCTGCGGTAACGCAGATTCGTTCAAAACCGCATGCCAGCCACGTACGCCTTTACGTACGATAATGTCTGGGATTGCGAAGTCGGCTGCTGGCTTGCTCCATGGGCTAGCCGGTCGCGGGTTTAACCGCAAGATGCAGGCGTGAGCCTGGCGCAGCGCTTGTTCATTGGTTTGAACCAAGCCTTGCAGGCGTGACATGTTGCCCGTGGCGAGCACGTCGAGGTGTTGGCTGCATACAAGCCGCGCCACGCGCAAGATCTCTGGGTCAGCTAGCGCTGGCAAGTGCCCAAGGTCCGGCTCACGCAATTGCAAGCTCAGGCACTCCGCTAGGTCCCTGGCACCGATGCCGCTTGGGTCAAAAGACTGCAGTAGACGCAAAGCCGCTTGCAACTCACCAACCTCTACCTCGAGCGCAGGCTCAAGCATGTCGCAAATGGTCTGCAGATCGGACTCCAGAAACCCGTCTTCATTTAAGTCGTCCACCAGTAGACCAACGAGCGCCACGTCACGAGGCCCCGCCCGGGTTTGGCCAAGTTGCGACAAAAGGTGTTCACGCAGAGAAATAGACGCACTGCTTTCGGGACGCTCAGTCTGCTCGTCATCAAAACTGTGACGCGCACCGCCGCGGCCCTCGGCGATCGGCAAGGCCGCTGGCTCAGACTCGATCTTCTGCACCACAGGCTCGGGCGCGACATCCTCGCCGTCTTGCGCCGAGTCTTCTAGCAATGGGTTCTCAGCGAGCGCGCGCTCAATTTCCCCTTGCAAGTCAAGACTCGAGAGCTGCAGTAATCGGATAGACTGCTGCAGAGCAGGCGTCAACTTCAGTTGCTGCCCCATTCTGAGGTCTAAAGATTGCCTAACCATGCGTAAAATAGCGCCTATGCGAAACGATGATACAAAAACCGCTACTAAATCAGACCTACAGCATTTAAATCGGCTGCTTCGCAAGCGTTGCATGCCGGGCTGGTTTGTGCGCGCCGCGGTTCTGGCGATCGCAGCCCTCTTGTGGGTCTGGATCAGCAAGCAAATCCTGATTGGTGGCTCGCTGGTTTCGTATGACGGGCTGCAGTCGCTCGGTCCCCAGGTTGTGTCTTTCCTGACACAGATTAATCCCTATCTCTGGTGGGCCGTCACGATAATTCTTACGCTCATTGTACTTTCGCTAGCCAATGCTTGGCTCAAGGCTAGCCTAAAAAGAGGGCGACAGATCGCGGTTTCGGTCACTGATGTACAAAACTTAACCCAACTAATCTCTCCACAGGCATCCGAAGTCCTGTTGTGGGCCTGGAACCACGAGGCTGGGCCCGTGACAATTGGTGACCTCATGAACACGCGCGATGAATTAAGTAGTGGGCGAGTGCGTAAATTGGCCAATGCGCGCGCCCAGCATGAGGCGCTGGTCAAATCCATCAGTGCAGCAAGTGAGCTTGGGAAAAGTGAGCGCGGCCAGACTGCTGAACCTTGAGTAAAGCCGTCAGACCCTTTTGTGGTAAGCAGGTCGCAAAACAGCGTTTTCTTGCTCTTGAAGGGTCTCTAACGGCCTTTGGGTCTTGAAAAAAAAAGATTTCTGTGGTTAGCTATAGCCTATGACTCGAGATTCTGCCCACATCATCTCTATAGCGTCAGCGCCCGCTGGCGGCTTTGGTGTGCGCGGTTCGGGCCAATCTTACGCTTGCGCGCTCGCGCTACGTCCTCTACTACTACCGATCGGTTGCCGGGCCTAGCGCCCTGTGGCAGTCCGGCAGCCTTTGGCCACATCGACGACAGCGCCCTGAGCTGATCGCGACCCTTTGTGCTCATACACTGAAATAGAATAATGCCTTGCTTTAAGGCGCCACGAGGTAAACATGCTTGCCAACCCAGCTTCCAAATACGTCCCGTTCAAGCCGTTTAATCGCGACTTTTCTGAGAGGACCTGGCCATCTAAAACGATCACCAAGCCCCCGGTTTGGATGAGCACGGACTTGCGCGATGGTAATCAGTCCCTGATTGAACCGATGAGCGTTGAGCGCAAGCTCGAGTTTTTCGATATGCTGATTCGCATCGGCATTAAGGAAATCGAAGTCGGCTTTCCGTCGGCATCGCAGACCGATTTTGATTTTGTGCGCAAGCTCGTCGATGAGAACCGCATACCTGAGGACGTCACGATCATTGCGTTGACTCAGGCGCGCCCCGAACTGATTGAGCGCACGGTCGAGTCGGCTGCTGGTGCAAAGAAAGCCATGATTCATCTCTACAACGCCTGCGCACCGGCCTTTCGTAAGATCGTCTTTGACATGAACAAGGAACAGGTCAAGCAAGTGGCCATTGACGGCACACGCACCGTGATGGCGTGCATGGCCAAGCATCCAGAGACAGACTGGTATTACGAGTACTCCCCGGAGGTCTTTAGCACCACCGAACCGGAGTTTGCCTTGGACGTTTGCAACGCGGTCACCGAGACCTGGAACCCGACGCCGGAGAAAAAAATAGTTTTTAATCTGCCTGCAACTATTGAGGCGACGACGCCAAACATGTATGCCGATCAGATCGAGTTCATGCACACGCGCCTGAACCGCCGCGACTGCGTGGTCCTTAGCCTGCACCCGCATAATGACCGCGGCACTGCGGTAGCCGCCGCTGAACTGGGACTCATGGCTGGTGCCGATCGGATTGAGGGATGCTTATTTGGCAACGGTGAGCGAACCGGTAACGTTGATTTGGTGACGCTGGCACTTAACCTTTATACCCAAGGCATACATCCTGGACTGGACTTCTCTGATATTGATGAAGTCCGGCGAACCGTCGAACAATGCAACCAACTGCCAGTGCACCCGCGCCACCCCTATGTAGGCGACTTGGTGTTTACCGCTTTTTCAGGCTCGCACCAAGACGCCATCAAGAAGGGCTTCGCGGTTCAAAAGCCTGATGCGGTCTGGGAGGTTCCTTACCTGCCAATCGACCCAGCTGACCTTGGTCGCAGCTACGATGCCGTTATCCGGGTCAACAGTCAGTCGGGCAAAGGAGGTGTCTCCTACCTGCTCGAGCAAGAGCAAGGCTTGGCGCTGCCACGTCGTTTGCAAATTGAGTTCAGTCGGGCTATCCAGCGGGTGACTGACGAGACCGGTCGCGAAGTCAGTGCGCGTGATGTTTACGGGATTTTCGAGCAGGAGTATTTAGCCAAAACCACGCCCTTTAAGCTCATCAAGCACCGAATTACCGGGGACCCCGATGCCGGCGAGGGCCGACAGTTCGCCATCGAAGCGCAAGTCGAGGTTGATGGCGAGCGGAAGGTTTTGCATGGCCATGGTGATGGTGCGATCGCAGCGTTTGTCAATTGTTTAGGCGTTCCATTGCGTATCGTTGACTATCACGAGCATGCCATCGGTGCTGGCACAGAGACGCGCGCGGCTTGTTATGTCGAGGTCCGGATTGCTCAAGCGCCCACAGGCTTTGGGGTCGGCGTCGATCGCGATATTGTTACCGCGTCGTTTACAGCCGTGCTGAGCGCTTTAAACCGTTATGTTCAAGCTCACGGTGATATTGATCTATCGGGTTCGACGGAAAAAACGGCTGCTTGATACAGATGTCAGGGGTTTTGCATGAGCGTCTCTAGTTGCTTTAACTCAAGCTCATCAAAGCCTGCCTGACGACGGGCGTCTAGGTTAAAGGGGCCTCGTAGACGCGGGGCGTTGTACTTTTGCGCGAGAACCTCGTAGGTCTGTACCGGTTCAAGGCCACGCTGCTCGCAGACGAATCGATACCAGCGGTTGCCAATGGCAACGTGGCCGATTTCGTCACGCAGGATCACGTCTAGAATTTCGGCACTGTCGTGGTCGCCTGCGTGAGCCAGCTTATCTCGCATCGGCGGCGAGGCATCGAGGCCGCGCGCCTCAAGTGTGCGTGGCACCAGTGCAAGGCGGGCTAGCAAATCGTCAGCCGTTTTACTGGCCATCTCCCACAGCCCGTTGTGTGCGGGAAAGTCGCCATAGCGATACCCAAGCGACGCTAACCTAGCCGTCAGAAGGCCAAAGTGGTAGGCTTCCTCGCGCGCCACACGCATCCAGTCAAGGTAGAACGACCGCGGCATGCCGGCAAAGCGCCAAAGCACGTCAAGCGCTAAGTTGATGGCGTTAAATTCAATGTGTGCCAGCGCGTGAATCAGGGTTGCTCGCCCCAAGGCTGTATGGACGCTGCGGTGTTTAAGTTGGTTTGGTGGCACAAGCGCGGGCTTCGGTGCGCGCCCAGGCGATAAGCGCAGGCCGTCAGGCTCAGGCCATACTGTCTCTGGATCGATCGCCACGGTGTCGAGCAGTGAACTGGCAAGCTGGCCTTTTTGTTCAATGTCGCAGCACATCAGGGCATCAAGCGATAAGGCCCGAGCCTCAGCCGAGAAAGTCGTTGTCATGATGGCAGTTTAGCGCTAGCGTTAGAATTGGTTGACTGCGATTATAAAAAAGGACATCGTGCCGATGACCATCACTGAAAAGCAAGACTACAAGATCCCGTTGGCCGTGCTTTTGCCAGGCTTAGCCGGATTGATTCCGTTCATAGCACTGGCCTTTTCCGGTGTTTGGGCAGCGCCGCTGCCACCGGTGCAGGCCTTGTACATGTTTAACACCTATGGTGCGGTCATTCTTAGCTTTGTGGGGGCGATCTGGTGGGGGCTAGCTGCAGCCACCGGGCAGCAGGCACCTAAGTCGATCATGTTTTACTGGAGCGTGACCCCTGCGTTGATAGGCTGGTTTGCGCTGTTGGTTAATTTGGACATTGGGCTATTGATGCTAGCGGCTGGGTTCGTATTGCAATGGCTTGGCGATGCGTGGCTCGTGCGCGCGTATCCCGGTGTGGCGCCCGCCTGGTTGTTTTCATTGCGCACGATTCTGACAGCGGGCGTTTTGGCATGCATTGCCAGTGCATGGTGGTTACTCGTTTGACCGTTAACGGTGAGTCAAGCGGTTTTCTTGGCCTTTGATTTTTTCTTTTTCGGTAAGGCAAGCATCGTGCCACGGCAAAGGGGGCTGCCACAGCGGCAGGCGTAGTCAAGCCTGTCTTGCTTGGTCGGTTTGTTGTCCATCACGAGTCCGTAGTCGTAATTGAGCTCTTCGCCCCGAGCGATGTCACGCTTTGCCTTGATGTAGACGCGTTTGCCGCCCTGACCTTCCTCGCTTTCACAGTTGGCTTGGCACGAGTGGTTGATCCAGCGCGCGTCGTTACCTTGGTCATTGCCGTCGATGACCTTGCCGCTGCTCAAGACGAAAAAGAAGGTGTGAAACGGATCATCAGGATTGGTCGGATGGCGCCGATCGGCTTCTTTGTCACTGATTCGCTGCCCCTGGTATTCAATAATTCGGGTGCCAGCGGGAATCTTGCGCCGGGCAAAAACGCCACGGCCATGAACGGCAGACTGTTTGACCACGTGCCAGACGATGTCTGAACCTTCGGGTTTTGCCTTTGTATCCAAGTCGAGCTCCGACAGTTACTTGTTCGCGGGTGGTGCCTTGATGCCAAAGCAGTGCTTGTCTTCAGGAAAGGCGCCCACGCGCACATCATCGGCATATCGTTGAACAGCCGCTTTAATCTCATTGGCCAAGTCGGCGTAGCGCTTAACAAAGCGCGGCACTCGATCACCGTTCAAGCCAAGCATGTCCTCGGTCACCAGAATTTGACCATCGCAAGCCGCTGATGCGCCAATGCCAATGGTGGGAACCGTGACTTCAGCCGTAATTTCGGCTGCCACTGACTCCTTGACGCCTTCAATGACCACGCCAAAAGCACCCGCTTGGGCAACCGCCTGAGCATCGGCTAGCAGCTGTTGCGCTGCTGCATCGGTCATGCCTTGCGCCTTGTAGCCGCCCATGGTGTGAACGTGTTGAGGCATTAGACCAATGTGACCAAGCACTGGTATGCCGCGACTGGTTAGAAATGCAATGGTTGGTGCCATGTTGGCGCCGCCTTCGAGCTTGACGGCATCAGCATGACCTTGAGCCAATAGGTAAGCGGCGTTTTCAAAAGCCTGTTCGCAGGACTTTTGGTAAGAGCCAAAGGGCATGTCGGCAACAACACAGGCGTGACGCGTTGAGCGAGCTACAGCGGCCGAGTGCGCGGCGATTTGCTCGACAGTGATCGATAGCGTGTTGGGCAAACCGTAAGCTACCATCGCTGTGGAATCACCGATCAAAATGAAATCCAAAAACTCGTCGACAAGCTGCGCCATGACGCTGTTGTGCGCAGTCAGAGCAACAATCTTTCGTTGCCCTTTGCGCGACATGAGTTGAGGGACGGTGACCCGTTGGACTGACTGGTGAATGCTCAAAGTAATTTCTCGATATCAAAAAACGTCAATCTGCCTGCTCAAGTCGCGCTTGCTTTGGTGGCCTTTTTGCGTGGTGCTTTTTTAGCGGCGGCCTTTTTAGCAGGCGCTTTTTTAGCGGGCGCTTTCTTGGCAGCTCGCTTAGTTGCAGTCTTGGCCGCACTCTTTGCAGCTCGCGGCTCAAACTCAAACCCTACTTTACCGCCCTCACCGACCGAGAGGTACGCTTTGAACTTGCGGTTGGTTCGACTAGAGACAAATTGGTCGAGCAAGTCCGTTTTGCCTTGCGTCAAAAGCTTGGAGATTTGCTCAGGCGTTATTTCTTGCTGCAAGATGACCTTGCCGGTTCTGAAGTCGCAGTTGCGATCAGGGCCAACGGACTTCTCGCATAGATAGTTCATGCCATGCTCGAACACGCGGGCACTGCATTTCGGGCAACTGCCAAGCGAGGTGGCCGCTGAGAAATCAACCGGTTCGTTGTCTTGCTCTTCGCGCTGGCCGAAATCAAACGACAGTTTGAACTCATCATCGATGCGCAAGATTGCGGCAAATGGACGTCCCATCTTGCTGATGAATCCCTGCATCGGCCCAAGTTCACGCGCTGTTAGCAGTTGCTCGACCTCAGCGGGCTCAAAGGTGCGCCCGCCAGGGTGTTTGCTAATTGAGAAGTCACAAGCCGTGCAGGCGTAACGTCGATAGTTCTCCTTGACCACAGCGCCACACTTGGGGCACGGTGTCTGTAAGGTGACGTAGTCGCCGGGCACGGTGTCACGCTCATATTCTTTCGCACGCTTGACGATGATTTGCGTCATTTGCGCAATTTCACGCATGAAGGCTTGTCTCGCCAACGCACCTTGTTCGATTTGTTTGAGCTTGTGTTCCCATTCACCGGTCAGCTCAGGCGAGGTGAGCTCTTTGACATCGAGCCCCGTTAAAAGTGTCATCAACTGCCGCGCTTTGGCAGTGGGTACTAGTTCGCGGCCTTCTCGGCGCAGGTAACCCTCGTTCAGAAGCCCTTCGATGATGGCCGCACGCGTCGCTGGTGTCCCTAGCCCGCGTTCGGACATCGCTTCGCGAAGCTCCTCATCCTCGACGAGCTTGCCAGCACCTTCCATGGCCGACAACAGCGTGGCCTCGGAATACCTTGGCGGCGGCTTGGTGGCTAACGCAACAGGCGCGATATCTTCGGTGCGTACGGTTTCACCGGCTTCGATTGCAACCAGTGTGGCGTCGTCTTCTTGAGACAGGCGACCATAGACTTCGAGCCAACCGGGACGCACGAGCACCTTGCCCTCGGTTCGGAACCGATGGGCTTGAACGGTGGTGATGCGAGTGGTCACTCGGTATTCAGCTGCCGGAAAGAAGATGGCCAAGAATCGCTTGACCACGAGGTCATACAGCTTGGCCTCGGCTTCGCTTAATTCTTTGGGCACCTGCAGTGTTGGAATGATGGCGAAGTGATCTGATACCTTTTTATTGTCAAAAACCCGTTTGGTTGGCTTGAGCCAGCCTTGTTTCAGAATTTTCTGGGCATGCGGGGCCAGCGCCTTGGCGGCAGTGCCCTCGCTTTGACTGAGTTCATTTAACGTCTCTTTGACGGTATTTAAGTAGTCCTCGGGCAAATAACGAGAATCGGTTCGAGGATAGGTCAAAGCCTTGTGGCGTTCATATAGCGATTGCGCCAAAGAAAGCGTGGCCTTGGCTGAAAACCCAAAACGACTGTTGGCTTCGCGCTGCAATGAGGTCAGGTCAAACAACTGCGGTGACAGTTGGGTACTCGGTTTGGACTCTTCAGAAACCTCGCCATTTTGCGCGCGGCAAGCGGCAACGACTGTCTTGGCGGCTGTTTCACTCCAGAGGCGAGTGTCGCGCTTCTCGGCGTCATGGGGGTCTTTTTTGAAGTCAGGATCAAACCACTTGCCCTCGTAGAGTCCGGCGGCTGCCACAAAGGTGGCGCGCACTTCCCAGAAGTCCCTAGAGACAAATTCGCGTATTTTGGATTCTCGTTCAGAGACAATGGCTAGAGTTGGCGTTTGTACACGTCCTACAGGGGTTTTGAAAAAACCACCATCCTTGCTATTGAAGGCAGTCATGGCGCGCGTGCCATTGATGCCGACGAGCCAGTCCGCCTCGGCTCTAGAGCGCGCAGCCTGCTCCAATGGCTTCATGCTGTCATCGGGTCTGAGGTTATCGAACGCTTGGCGAATGGCGTCGCGCGTCATCGATTGCAGCCACAATCGTTGAACAGGTTTTTTTGTACCCGCGTATTGCTCAATGTAGCGAAAGATCAGCTCACCCTCGCGCCCGGCGTCACAAGCGTTAATTAAACGGTCAACGTCTTTGCGCTTGATGAGCTTGACCAAAAGCTTTAGCCGTTCGGCTGAGCGCTTGTCAGTCGGATTTAAATCGAATTCTGGTGGGATGACGGGCAGGTGCGTAAAGCTCCACTTGCCCCGCACAGGGTCATTTGGCGCCACTAGGCTCAACAAGTGGCCCACGCTTGACGACAGAACGTACTGGTCGCTTTCAAAAAAGTCGCCTTGGCGCGTAAAGCCACCAAGCGCGCGCGAGATATCGAGAGCGACTGATGGTTTTTCCGCAATGATTAGAGCTTTGTTCATGTCCTTCCTGTGTTCGCTAGGCGCGATACTAGCGGCGATCATACGGGTTGATGTGCCCGAGGCGCAAGTTAACCCAGACTATAACGCTGTGCCCAGCGTTCAGTGGCACCCGACCAGAACCCCTCGAGGTCACTGGCTTGCAGCTCGCCTAACTGCAGGTAAGCCCAGGCTTGTTTTAGGGTTTGAAGTGGTTGCGCGGTTTGCAAAGCTTGAGCACCGTTTTGCTTGGACAGCTTTAGGCCTCGCTCGTCAAATACCAGCGGCACATGCATAACCGACGGCGGTATTAGCCCCAGTGCGTGGGCCAATTGATGCTGGCGTGCAGTGCTCGAGAGCAGATCCTGCCCGCGAACAATGTGGGTGATGCCCTGTGCCGCATCATCGACCACCACCGCAAGTTGATAGGCCCATATGCCATCGGATCGACGCAAAATAAAGTCGCCCACCTGCGTGGCAACGCACTGATGTTGCAGTCCGCACCAGCGATCAATAAACGACGTTGTGTCATTTTTAACAACAAAACGCCATGATTTAGCCGCTTTTCCTTTTGGCAAACCAGTGCGGCAGGTGCCTCGATAGGGGCGCTCACCGTCGGGAAGCCGACCGTGCTCGCTGATGACGGCATCGGCAATTTCTCGCCGGCTGCAACCGCAGGGGTAGATGCGTGCCTGAGCGCTTAACTGGTCAAAAGCGGCTTGATAGGCCGCACTGCGTTGGGACTGATACCAAGGAGGTTCATCCCAGTGCATGCCCAGTGCGGCAAGCTGCGACAGAATAAGCTGATCGGCATGGGCGGCGACTCGCGGTGTGTCGAGGTCTTCGATGCGCACCAACCACTTGCCGCGCGCAGCCCTCGCATCGAGGTAACTTGCAAGCGCGGCAACCAGCGATCCAATGTGCAGCGGGCCGCTGGGACTTGGCGCAAAGCGTCCGACATACACGTTTGGTTCTAGTGGCAGGTGTCTTCGCCGTCGTGCAGGCGAAGTAGCTCTTCCAGAATCAAATGATCGACCTCAGCCTCTTGGCTCCAAAGAACCATCAAGGCGATCACTTTGATACGGGCAAGTCCCACAGGGGCTTCTTCGCAGGCTAGCGCACGATCGATCACAATCTCGCGCAAAGGCGCCTGAAGCACCTCTGTGTTTTCCAAGAAAGTAATAAATCCAATGGCTTCGGGGCTAAGGTGTTGACGCTCAACTTCAGCGTAGACGCGAATGCCGCTGGTGCCACTTTGCGCTAGCTCCACGCAGTGCTCGGTGGCTTTTGCCAGCCCCATTAACCAAGACAGAGCCTCGTCGATCTCATCGTCTTCGAAGCCAGCTGCCGCCAATCGCTTGGCCAGCACATCGGCGCGCGGGCAGGCCTGGGGCGTGTAGTAGTTGTGAAACAGGTATACCAGAACATCAAACATGGTTCGCCCCCCCTGTTGTCAAGCGTGCCTGCAACTGCACAAGCATCACACGATTTGACTTTACGGCTAAAACGGCAAATGCGCAATCGATGAATTTAGGTATCACGGACAATTTTGATTAGGTCAGACCGAGTGCGCCAAATGAGGCTGCTGACTTGTAGAGCATGTAGGCTGCCAAACCGAACAGCACGAACGCAAACACCCGCTTAAGACTGGCCACGGGCAGTGAGTGCGCAACTTTGGCACCCAAGGGCGCAAGCAACACGCTAAAGAAAACCAGGACAATGAGCGCGGGCCAATAAACATAGCCGATCATGCCAGCGGGCAAGTCCTGTACGTTCCAACCCGACCAGACATAGCCGATTGTGTTGGCAAAGGCGATCGGAAAACCGAGAGCAGCCGATGTGGCAACGGCCTGATGCATGATGACATTGCACCAAAGCAAAAAGGGTACCGAGATAAATCCACCGCCGGCACCAACGAGACCAGACAGAAATCCGATGACCCCCCCGGCGGCACCGCTGCCAACGGCGCCTGGCATCTGGCGACTAGGCTTGGGCTTGCGGTTCAAAAGCATTTGAACGGCGGAATAACCAACGAATATCGCGAACACCAGAGCGAGCCAACCTGTCTTTAGCAAGGCGAATATGGCACCGCTGGCAATTAGACTACCGATCACGATGCCTGGCGATAACTTCAGTACAAGATCCCAGCGTACTGCACCGCGCTTATGGTGCGCGCGCACGCTCGATAGTGAGGTAAACAGGATCGAAGCCATTGATGTGGCAATCGCTGCGTGCACGACAATGGTCAGCGGCAGCCCTTGTAAGGTAAACAAAGCCGTCAAAAAAGGAACAAGCAGCATGCCGCCGCCAATGCCCAGTAAGCCAGCAGCAAAGCCCGCTACACAGCCTAGCAGGGCGTAGGCAAGAAAAAAAAGGGGATCCATGTTTTATTTGGGCCAAGCGTGCATCAATAAGATGATCAGTATAACCAGCGCGCGCGCTGGCTCGAGTACCCTATTTGCGCCAAAAGCCACCAGAAAAGAGCACCAAGACAGTGAAGAGTTCGAGGCGACCGATCATCATGGCAAAAGAACATATCCAGACTTGAAACGTTGTCAGGCTGTGGTAGTTGCTAGCGGGGCCAACCTCACCGAGACCTGGGCCAATGTTGTTGATGCTCGCCAATATGGCCGTAAACGCCGTAGTTGGGTCAGCACCGCTTAACAACATCAGTGCCGTCATCAGTGCGATTGAAAAGCCGTATAGCAACATAAAAGCCAAGACCGATGCCAGCACCCGGGCTGGAATCAAACGACCCTTCAGTTGGACGGGTGCCACCGCATGGGGGTGCAAGATACTGATCATTTCCTGGCGGGTTTGCTTGACGAGCATCATGGCCCGAATCATTTTGATGCCCCCGCCAGTCGAACCCGAACTGGTACAAAACATGCCTAAAAATATCATGAACAAAGGCGCAATCAAGGGCCAGGCACCATAGTCTGTGTTGGCAAATCCAGCCGTTGTCGCAATCGATACGGTGTTGAAAATAGCGTATCGAAACGACGTCAGTAAATCGGGATAAACATCCTGGGTCCAGAGATACAGTCCAATCAAAACGCCCATGCCCAAGACGATGGTGACAAAGGGCACAGCCTCAGGACAGCGCCCGTAACCCTTGATATTTCCAAGCTGCAAGACCCGGAAATGGGTTGCGTAGTTGATGCCTGACATCAACATAAAAAATATGGCAATGGTCTCGATAAGGGGCGAGTCAAAGTACGCAAAACTTGAGTCGTGAGTCGAGAACCCGCCAAGGGCAACCGTTGAAGCCATGTGGGCCCAGGCATCAAACCAAGACATGCCAGCGGCGCGGTAGGCCAAGAAACAGGCGATCGATAAACCAAAGTAGATCGCGTAGAGCGCTTTGGCGGTGCTTGCGATGCGCGGGGTTAGTTTTTCTTCTTTCATTGGCCCAGGCGTCTCGGCGCGAAACAGCTGATGCCCCCCGACCCCGAGCAGAGGCAAAATCGCGACCGCCAGCACAATGATCCCCATGCCACCGACCCAGTGCAAGGTAACGCGCCACAGGTTGATGCTCGGTGCCAGCGTGTCGAGCTTCACTAGAACGGTCGCACCGGTGGCGGTCAGCCCCGACATGGATTCAAAGTAGGCCTTGCTAAAGGACAAAGGCACGCCGATTTCGGCAAAATAAAGCAGCAAAGGAATGGTGCCAAGCAAAGGCAGTGAGCTCCAGACCAATGTTACGAGCAAAAAACCGTCGCGAGGACGCAACTCGGCTTTGAATCGACGAGTGGCCAGCCATAGGGCGCCGCCAAGAAATGCGGCGATCACAAATGACTGCAAAAACATGACCAGCTGACCATCGTCGAGCAAGATCGACCATGCCATGGGCACAAACATGGTCGTTGAAAACAGCGCCATGGTTAAGCCGAGCACGTGGATGACAGCAAGAAAGCGCTTCATGTTTGTCAGAAAAACGACGCTGATACTTGGAACAGTTTTTCTACTTGAGCGACCTGTTCGCGCCGGGGCACAAAGATGATCACGTGATCGTCAGGCTCAATAACAATGTCCGTGTCGGTGATGAAGATCTCCTGGCCGCGCACCACGGCACCAACCGACACGCCTTTCGGTAGTGTTAGCGCATGGACTCTTTTGCCGATGACCTTAGAGGACTTTTTGTCGCCGTGGGCCACAAGTTCGAGTACTTCAGCTAAGCCCCCGCGCAGTCGATGCGCAGCAACGATGTCACCGCGGCGCACATAGCGCAACAATTCGCTCATGGTTGCTTGTGATGGTGAGACGGCAATGTCAATGTGACTGCCCTGCATCAGTTCCCCGTAAGCCTGTCGGTTAATCAGTGCAATGACTCGACGCGCACCCAACCGCTTGGCTAGCAAGGAGGACATGATGTTATCTTCATCTTCGCTCGTTAAAGCCATCCAGGTGTCCATCTCCTCGATGTTTTCGCGCTCCAAGAGACCCTCGTCAGTACCATTGCCGTGCAACACCAGCGTGTTTTCTGGCAAAGTCGTGGCCAGATGCTCACAGCGTTCGAGACTTTGTTCGATAACACGCACGTTATAGCCCTTGTTGGCCAAAGCGGTTGCAACGCGTGCGCCAATGTTGCCGCCGCCGGCGATCATGACGCGCCGAACTTGCTGGCGTGCTTGATTCATTTGATGCACGGCCTCATGGGCATGCGCCGTGTCAGTGATGAGTAACAGATCATCGCCCGGACGCACGATTGTCTCGGGCGAAATTGTCACGGCTCGGCCAAGCCGCATGATGTCAACGACCCGCGCGTTGACGTCAGGATTCATGGCGCGCAGGTCTTTTAACGGATGATTGGCCATTGAGCTCCCGAGGCTCACGCGCATGGTCACGACACTGACCAAGCCTTGCGCCATGTCGACAACTTGCAAGGCTTCGGGGAACTCGACTAACTTTTGCATGTAAGCGGTGACGCTGTTTTCGGGACTAATTAAAGCGTCCACACAAAACCCATCCTCGCCTAACAATTCGGGCATTTGCGGGATTTCAGGTGAGCGTATCCGGGCGATACGCCTGGGGATGTTAAAGAGTTGACGAGCAATCTTGCAGGCAACCAAGTTTGTGGCGTCAGACGCCGCGCATGCCACCAGCATATCGGCATCCTCGGCTGCGGCGCGTTTAAGTGCCGATAGCTGTGCGCCGTCACCGATGACCACCCGCAGATCGAAACGTTCCTGCAAATCAGTCAGACGCGATGGATCAGGGTCTATGACCGTGATGTCGTTGTGCTCAGAGACGAGGTTCTCGGCTACGCTGGTACCGACTCTACCGGCGCCGACAATCAATATTTTCATGTGCTTGAGCGCTTTCGTGCCTCAATGCCAAGCTGCTTGAGCTTGCGATATAGGTGAGTGCGCTCAAGTCCCGTGCGTTCTGACACCCGGGTCATGCTGTGATTCTCGCGCACCAAATGATATTCAAAGTAAACCCGCTCAAACTCATCGCGCGCCTCGCGCAAGGGCTGATCCAGAGAAATATTGCCCGACAGCCCTGAAGGGGCGGCAGGTTCACTGCTGCTTGGGGCGCTGGCCGCGGGCATGGCTTCATTTGTGCCAACCGTGTTGGCCGGCGGCGTTAAGTCCTTTGCAACAGGCTGAGGTTGGGCACCTGACTTCTCACGCGCCAGACCATTGCTGATGGTTTTTAGCAAACGCTGCAGCGTAATTGGCTTTTCCAAAAAATCAACCGCGCCGATTCGGGTCGCTTCCACAGCGGTGTCAATCGTCGCGTGGCCGCTCATCATGACCACCGGCATATCAAGCAAGCCCTGTGACCCCCACTCTCTGAGCAACGTCACACCATCGGTATCGGGCATCCAGATATCAAGCAACACCAAATCCGGACGCACTCGCAGCCTGGCCGCGCGCGCTTGCGCGGCATTTTCCGCTAGCTCAACCGTGTGCCCCTCGTCATACAGAATCTCAAAGAGGAGCTCACGAATGCCAATCTCATCATCTACTACCAGAATACGGGCCATAGTCCTTTCACCTAGTTTGCAGTGCCATTATCGTCCTGTCCTGCGCTGCCGTCCACCTCAGTGGTCATGGGCGAGAGCAAAATCGTGATACGGGCGCCGCCGGCGCGCCGATTTGATAGGTCAATGTAGCCGCCGTGCTCGTCGATAATTTTTTTAACGATGGCCAGACCAAGCCCGGTACCATGTGATTTCGTGGTGACATAAGGTTCAAAGGCCTGTTGCAACAAGTGCGGGGCAAACCCTGGCCCGTCGTCAGCGACGATGAGCCGCACGGCCGGCTGTTCGGCTTGCTCGCCAAGCGGTGCGGCAACAAGCTCGGTGGTCACGCGCACCACACCACCGCCGTTTTGTTCGGTCAATGCGTCACGGGCGTTCGACAGCAGATTATGTATGACTTGGCGCAATTGGGTGCTATCACCACGCACGGCAGGTAAGGCTTGGGCAAGCTCGGCATCGAAGCGCACGCTGCCGATCTCAGGGCCAGACGTTTTCGACACGGGATCCCATCCATATAGGATCAGAATTTCTTCGATCAGGTGATTCAGATCGACGGCCTGAAACGAAACCGGTGGCCGACGCGCGTACTCCCGAAACTCGTTAACGATGTGCTTTAGCGACGTCACTTGGTTGACAATCGTGTTGGTGGATCGTTTGAGCAGCTCGGCATCGGCAGGCGCTAGTCGATCACCGAGCTTCATGGCCAGTCGTTCAGCCGAGAGTTGAATAGGTGTTAATGGGTTTTTGATCTCGTGCGCCATACGCCGTGCGACCTCGCCCCAAGCGACCGCACGGTTAGCTGATATCACGGCACTGATATCGTCGAATACAACCACGTAGCCATTGCCGCGACCATCAAGGCTTAAGTGCGTGCCGCGTGCCAGCAGTGTCAGCGTCTCTTGCTGGTTGTCAGCGTCGGTGCGCGGCAGCGTCAGCTCGAACTGCTCCTGCCAATGCAAGCGCTCTGAATCAGCAGCCGCGAGTTGCGAGAATGCGCGTTTGATCGTGGTGGCCAAAGGCAACGCACCTGGCACGGTCTCTAGTGGCCGGCCTTTGACTGCACGTAAATCCACGCCAAGGATCGATTGGGCGCCTTGGTTAAACAGAGTGATGCGAAAACGTTCGTCAAACACCAGTACGCCGGCAGACAGGTTGGCCAGAATGCCCTCGGTGTAGAGCTTTGATTGCTCAAGCTGCAACCGGTTCATGTCAACGAGTCGTCGGGCTTCTTCGAGTTGGCGTGTCATGGCGTTAAAGGATCGCGTCAGTTGACCGACCTCATCGTTTTGTGGCGGCTCGGCTAAGGGACGAAAGTCACCCACACTGACGGCTTGGGTGCCTGATGCTAAAACGAGCAGGGGTTGAACCAGGCGCTTGGAGATAAACAGCGCCACGGCCATGGCAGCAAACACGGCGAGCAATAAGGCCAGCGTCAATGTGATGCCAAACAGTCGACGCAAGCCCTCGCGCGCTAAAGCCAGCTCCTGATAGTCGCGATAGCCTTCGCGCACCTCTTCGGCATTGAGCGCGAGATCCTCAGGCACGGCACGGATGAGCTGTAGCCACCGGACCTCACCACTGATCAGTGCGCTAGGGGTGCGCGCGGAGGAGCCAATTGGCAAAATGACACGCAGGATCAAACCGGAGGGGTCCGTATCAAGGGCTGTCGGTGAAATGGTCTCGGCGCTAGCGTAGCTGCCAGCAATGCGTAGCTGATTTAAGGCGGTGATCGGCGGGGTTTGCGGCACCAGTTGACCAAGCTGCTCGGTCACAAACGCGATCGGTCTGCCGGAGCTCGTCATGACCATCGCTTCACGGGCACCTGTGACTTGGCGCACTTGCGCCAAAAGAAAACTTAATTCAGCATCACTGGCGTTGGCAAAAGCGGGCAGATTCGCGCGCGCTCGGGTGTCAAGCTCGTTGAGCTGAGCATCAAGGGCGGCACGTCCAAGCGCCAGACCGGCATCAAGCGCGGTGTCTACCCGCACGTTGAACCAAGACTCGATCGAGCGCGACATGAATTGAACCGAAACGGCATAAATCAGCGCGCCTGGCAGCACGCCAATGATGGCAAAAGCGATCGCAAAACGGGCGGTTAGTCGCGCGCCAAATTTGTTTCGCCGCAGCTCACGAGCCAGCTTGATGATGAGCCCAAACACCCACGCAAATAGCCCAATGGCTAGCGCGAAATTCAGATACACCAAGAGCTCATGAAATTGCGCTAGGCGCGATGCGCTGCCGGTGGACCAGGCCAGCAATACAAACAGCGCAAGACCTGATAAGCCACCGACAATGAGCAACATCTTGGTGCGCCGGCTCACCGTGCCACCCCAGGTTCGCGGCGAATCGCAAATTCAAACGGCTTCCATGGGCTTGCCAGTGTCCAGCTATTGCGGTTGACGCTATCCATTTGCAGCGGTCTTGCCAACTGATCGGTGTTTAGTCGGATTCGCACGCGACCCTTATATTGACGATCGGGCTCAAAGCGATCAGTCAAAACCACTGGCCAGTTTCGAACTTGAGTCAACTGGGCAAGTGCTTGCGCTTGATCGTTGGCAGTGATTGCCAAATCACCAGTTGAGACGCGCCAAGATCGGGTCAACGTGTTGTAGGACAATCGCCGCTCGAGCACCGCATTGACAACCGTTTTGTCGAACCACCACCAGCGCGGCTGTTCAATTTGTAGCTCGATGACGAAATACAGGGGCACGCCGCGCGAAAGTGCGCGTTCTATGGTTTCATTCAAAGTCAGGTTGATATCGATATCAACAGCAAGTTGGCCATCGAGTACGGTGGGCTCGACCCGTTCAATCGTCGCGCCACCGGCCACGGCTTGACCGGCCATCGCTAGGCTCAGCATCAGCAGCAGCGCGGCAAAAATCCGCTGGCAGGAGAGTGGTTTGACCATCTGGCTAATGTTTCTCTATAAGCTGGCGCCTAAACAGGCCGTAAAAGAATCCATCCTGACCGCTTGGGTGATCGGGGCCGCTGGCTTGCGGCAAGATATGACCCGGCGCAGCAAGCGGCTGCGCATCTGGGTGCCGTTGTTGTAGGCCACGAGCAAGCTCTGATCCTTCTTGTGCAAACACTGAACATGTTACTAGCAACAGTTGGCCCCCGGGCGCTAAAGTCTGCCATAAGGCATCAAGTATCTCGGCTTGCAAGGTGGCCGTCTTGGGCAGGTCGCTTGCACGCCGAAGCCAGGCGATATCGGGGTGGCGTCGCACCACGCCACTGGCAGTGCAGGGTAAGTCGGCCAAAATGACATCAAAGGCGCGCCCGTCCCACCATGCTGACAAGTCTCGCACGTCTGCCGCCTTTAGGGTGACGTGCGCACCATCTAGCTTGAGCCGGGCTAAATTTTGAGCCACGCGGCTAAGTCGCTTCGGGTCCTGGTCAAGTGCTGTGACTTCCAGGTCGGCCGATTCCAACAGGTGTGCTGTCTTGCCACCCGGTGCTGCGCAGGCGTCTAGAACGCGCTGACCTTCAGTTAGCGTCAGGAGCCCGACGGCCTGTTGGGCCGACCAATCCTGTACCGACCACCACCCTTGCTGATAGCCGGGTAGCCGTTCGATGACCGTTGAATTCTCCAGCATCACGGCATGCGTTGACAGCGCCATGCACGCATGGCCAGCTTCGCGAAGATGAGCCACAACGGTGGCTGCATCCGATTGCCGACGGTTCACGCGCAGCACGATCTTCGGTGGCACGACACTGGTGCTTAAAATCGCTTGCCATTGCGATGGGTAGGTCAGTTCAAGTTGATCTATCCACCACTCGGGATGGTTATATCGCGCCACACGATTGTCTTTGACCGCGTCCAAAAAGGTTTGGCGCTCGCGCTGGAAACGTCGTAAAACAGCGTTCACCAAGCCCTGTGCCGGTTTGCCACGTTTGGCTGTGATGACGGCCTTGACCGCTTGATCTACGAGCGTGTGAACTTGATAGCGCGGGCAGTCCGGGCCCAGTGGCGCCTGTAGTGAGTCGCTGACATCAACGCCATTTTCGATTAATGCGGCGTCCAGCAAAAGTAGGCCAAGCGCGATGTGGCAGCTAACCCATGCGTCAGCAGGCTGGCGGCGCAAGGCCACGGCGCGCCAGGCCGAGGCCAGCCCCCAATGACGCATGGCGTAAAGACTGATGGCTTGCACGCCAGGGCGCAACGCGCTCGGTACGGCTTCAAATGCCTGGGTCAGCGAGTGACCGCCTTGTACTTGCGCCAAGCAGGCACTGCTGTGCATCAAGGTTTCCGATAGGGCGGGGTTGCGAGGCCTCATGACTCAATTGTAGGAGAAGCGGCTCAATCGGGTCGGGCGCAAAGCGTTTTAGACTGAAACCAACCCTACAGGGGATATGATTAAGCCTTCGAGCTATCTTTGGCCAAGTCAGCGCCCCGTCGGTTCGGGCGCGGTGGCTGTATTTCAATCAGGAAATCTATGTCTGTACCCAAAGTCGGTTTTGTTAGTCTGGGGTGCCCCAAAGCACTCGTGGACTCTGAGCGTATCCTTACGCAATTGCGCACCGAAGGCTATCAGATTTCGCCTGATTACGATGGCGCTGATGTGGTGGTGGTCAACACCTGTGGCTTTATCGATAGCGCCAAGGCCGAATCGCTTGATGCCATTGGCCAAGCGCTCAAGGAAAACGGCCGAGTCATTGTGACGGGTTGTTTAGGCGTTGAGGAACAGGCCATTCGCCAGATTCATCCCGGGGTTATGGCCGTGACCGGGCCGCAGCAGTACGAAGCGGTGGTCAGTGCGGTGCACCAGGCGGCAGCGCCGCCTTTGAACCATGATCCCTTTGTCGATGTGGTGCCGCCGCAAGGCATCAAGCTCACACCTCGGCATTACGCGTATCTAAAGATTTCGGAAGGCTGTAACCATCGCTGTAGCTTTTGCATTATTCCGTCCATGCGCGGTGACCTTGTGAGCCGACCGGTCCATGAAGTGCTCGAGGAGGCCGAGCGTCTGGTGCGTGCTGGGGTCAAGGAGTTGTTGGTGGTGTCCCAAGACACCAGCGCTTATGGGGTCGACATTAAGTACCGTACTGGATTTTGGAAGGGTCGTCCGGTTAAGACGCGACTAACCGAGATGTGCGAAGCATTATCCGAGCTTGGTGCCTGGGTCCGTTTGCATTACGTCTACCCTTACCCGCACGTCGATGAGGTGATTGATCTGATGGCGCAGGGGAAGTTGCTGCCCTACCTCGATATACCGTTTCAGCACGCGAGCCCCCGGATCTTAAAGGCCATGAAGCGACCAGCCTTTCAGGACAAGACGCTTGCACGCATCGAGCGTTGGCGCCAGCAGTGTCCGGACCTGACGATTCGCTCGACTTTTATTGTCGGGTTCCCGGGCGAGACCGAGGAGGACTTTGAGTATTTGCTGCAATGGCTCAGTCAGGCCCAATTAGATCGTGTGGGTTGTTTCCAGTACTCGCCGGTTCAAGGCGCTAGTGCTAATGCGTTGCCCGACCCAGTGCCCCAAGCGGTAAAGCAATCGCGCTGGGAGCGCTTCATGGCGCATCAGCAAGCGATTTCAGCCGAGCGCCTGAGCCGCAAAGTCGGGCGTGAGTATGATGTTTTGATCGATGAAGTTCAGGGTGATTTTTTCATCGGGCGCTCAAGCGCCGATGCCCCTGAAATTGACGGTCTGGTATACGTCTCAAGTAGCCAACCGTTGGTGCCTGGTCAACTGGTCCGTGTGCGCGTAACCGAGGCCGATGCCTACGACCTTTGGGCGCAAGCCGTGCTTTAAACGTTGCGACTGCCCAAAGGGCTTGTCGCTTGATAACCTAAAACGAATTGGCCCACGGGCTGGCGCTTGCCACCAGGCCTTTGCAGGGTCAAGAGCCTTAAAACACCCTGCCCCGTGGCTAAATCAATGCCGCTTTGGTTAATCGCCAGCACCGAGCCAGACGGTTGATCGCAAGCTTGATCAATGACACAGGCTTGCCAGACTTTCACCGGTTCGGGCAGGCCTGGCAGTTCAATACTGGCGCCCGGAAACGGGTTGAAGGCTCGGACTTGACGGGCCAATTGCTCAGCAGGCAAAGAAAGATCGAGCGCACTTTCGGTTTTTAGGATTTTCTCTGCGTAGGTGACGCCATCAGTCGGTTGAGCAGTGCCTTTGAGTGAGCCTTGTTCAAGCGCATCAAGTGCTTGCACAATCAGCCGGGCACCGAGCGCGGCAAGTTTGTCATGTAAGCTCGCCGCGTCATCGAGTGCGTCGATATCGATGGCTTGACTGATCAAAATGTCCCCAGTGTCTAAGCCCTGGTCCATTTGCATGATTGTGATGCCACTGTCGCGGTCGCCTGCCTCAATGGCACGCTGGATAGGCGCGGCGCCGCGCCAGCGCGGCAGTAAGCTGGCATGGATATTGATGCAGCCGCGTTTTGGCAGCGATAAAAGCCAGGGTGGCAAGATTAAGCCGTAGGCGGCAACGACCAGGACGTCGAGATCGGCTTGCATTAACGCTTGTTGGGCTGCTTTTGCTTGATCGCCATAGCGTGATTCAAGTTTGAGGCTCGCCGGCTGCAGCACGGCGATGCCGTGTTGTTGCGCAGTTTGTTTGACTGGGCTTGCGACAAGCTTCATGCCGCGCCCACCAGGTCGATCGGGCTGGGTGAGCACGACACTGACCCGAAAGCCCTTTTGAATCAAAGCCTCAAGCGCGGCTTGCGCGAAGACAGGTGTTCCCGCAAAGCCGATATTCATCGGGTCAGGCAGTCGTTGCGGCTTCGCGCTTTTGTTTTTGCAGTTTATTTTTGATGCGCGACTGCTTGAGCATCGAGAGCTTCTCGACAAATACTTTGCCGTTTAAGTGATCCATCTCGTGCTGTATGCACACAGCCAACAACCCATCGGCTTCGATTTCCTGGGTTTGACCTTGCTCGTCAAGCGCCCTGACTCGTATCTCGGCGGCGCGCTTGACCGTTTCAAAAACACCGGGCACAGACAGGCAGCCCTCCTCGTATGTCTGGGCAGCCTCGCTTTGCCACACAATCTCCGGGTTAATCAACACCAGAAGCTTGTTTTGTTCTTCGGACAAATCAATCACGATGACGCGCTCGTGCACATTAACCTGGGTAGCGGCCAAACCAATACCGGGGGCGTCGTACATGGTTTGCGCCATGTCCTTGACGAGCTGTCGAATACGATCGTCAACCTGCGCCACGGGCTTAGCCACCGTGTGCAGACGGGAATCGGGATAATGGAGGATGTCTAAAATAGCCATGGCATTATTTTAATACCGATTTTTAGATCTGTAGCAGTCTTGGCGCCATTGAAAAGGAATTTACAGCCCCAGCCATTGCAAACCAAGGCTCAGCAGCGGCAGGGTCAGCACAACGGTCCAGATCGGATATTGGCGCCACAAGAGCATGGCCAGGCCAATGGCGGCGATCATCCAGTCGGTGATACCAACCAAGCTGCTTTTGGCAATGGGGTCAAACCAGGCCGCCGCCAACACGCCGACGACCGCGGCATTGATCCCAGCTAGCGCAGCGAAAGCGTGAGGTGTTTGGCTAACACTGGCCCAAAACGGCAGCACACCGGCGACTAACAACAAGCCGGGCAAGAAAATGGCAACCAACGCCAATGTCGCGCCGCTCCATCCTGGTGAGGTGGTATCTAAGGCACCAAGCCAGGCAGCGAACGTGAACAGTGGGCCGGGCACGGCTTGAGCCAAGCCATAACCCGTGACGAAGTCATCGGCCGTCACCCGCCCGGCTGTGACCGTGGCGCTCTCTAGCAGCGGCAACATCACGTGACCGCCGCCAAACACCAATGCGCCGGCCCGATAGAACGGATCAAAGAGTTGCAACACTTCTACGCCCGATGCGATTACCGGCACTAACAACAGAAGCACGCCAAAGGCGGCAAGCAGCGTCAGGCCAAGGGCGCGTGAGGGGGCGTGGTCGATGGTGGCAGGCACTGAGGGCGCCTGCCGGGCGCGGCTGCCCCACAGCAAGGCAATCATGCCGCCGGCGATGATGGCGCCGATTTGGCCAAACCAGCCCGAGAGCATCAGTGCCAACGCCAAACCGATGGCGGCGACAAGCCGGGTCAGCCAGCCAGGACACAAGACTTTGAACATGCTTAGGACCGCTTGTGCGACGACCACGACCGCCACCAATTTCAAGCCTTGCACCAGCGCGGCGACCCAAGTCGCGTGTGTCGTTAAACCATATAAGGCTAGCCACACCAGCACCAAGGCCGAAGGCAAGGTGAAACCCGCCCAAGCCAGTAGCGCGCCAACCCAGCCGGCGCGATGCCAACCAATCAGAAAACCCAGCTGGCTAGATGCCGGACCGGGCAAGGCCTGACAGATCGCCAGCCAGCTGCTGAACTGCGCCTGCGAGGCCCATTGGCGCTTGAGGACAAACTCGTTGTGAAAGTAGCCTACATGGGCCACGGGCCCGCCAAAAGACGTGACACCGAGCCGTAAAAAAACACGAAACACCTCAAGGTAGGACATTGTTGACAGGCCTGCACAAATGAGGCGTTCATTATGCGTGATCATCTATCAATTTGGGTGACAATGAATTTCACAAACGAACAAATGGCCTATTTGCGCTCGCACCTCAGTGAACGTTTGCACCAGGAGCGCCGAGTTGCGCCGCACGGCCAAGGGGCAATGGCGCGCGTGCAGCAGTGGACCAGCGAACCGGCACGGCACTGCGTGACCTTGGCCCATGAGCACTACCCGGGCGTTTTGCGGTTGCTGCACGATGCGCCTTCGGTGCTCTACGGCCTCGGGTGTTGGTCTGTCTTTGATAAGCCGGCCTTAGCTATTGTGGGGTCACGCCAATGCAGTGCACCAGCGCGAGCGCTGGCGTTTGAGCTCGGTCGAGAAGTGGCATCGCGCGGCTGGTGTGTCGTCAGTGGTTTGGCGCGCGGGGTGGATGCGGCGGCGCATCGAGGCGCTTTGGCCTCGGGGGCCCGTGCCAGTACGATCGCCGTGCTTGGCAATGGCCTAGATGTCATTTATCCACCTGAGCATCAAGAGCTCGCCGATCAAATTCATCGCATGCAGGGCCTATTGCTAACCGAGTTTGCTTTAAATGAACCGCCGCTTGCTCACCACTTTCCGCAACGCAATCGCTTGGTAGCGTGCCTGAGTCGTGGCACGGTGGTGGTGCAGGCGCAACAGCGCAGCGGCTCTATGATTACAGCTGGCCTGGCAGCCGATATGGGCAGGGAGGTGTTTGCCGTGCCTGGTCTGCCAGGTGATCCTCGGGTCGCCGGCACACACGCGCTGCTGCGCCAAGGTGCCACATTGGTTGAGAACGTCGGTGATATTTGGCAAGCCTTTGGTCTGCCGTGAGTTTGGTCTTGTGTAAAACGAGTAATCCGTGCAAGAGCGTTAACCTTGAGTAAACTTTGAGCTCAATGACTGTAAAACGATTGTCCGCGGTATTGATGGTTGGTTGCTTCTGGCTTGCCGAGCCTTTGCGGGCAGAGGCGAGCCAGGCGTGCGTGGCCGAAGTCACAGTCAATGACCACTTGTACTTCAAGCCCGAGCAGATCGATATCCCCGCGAGTTGTGATCAGTTTACGGTTCTACTGAAGCACGAGGGTCGTCTGCCCAAGGTCGCATCGCCGCGTAACTGGGTGCTGACCGATGCCAAGGCTGCTGACGCAGTGGCTCGCGACGCCTCGGTAGCCGGTCAAGACAACGGCTGGGTGATTCCCGGGGATGAGCGCGTTTTGGCTGCGAGCCCCGTTGTTGGTCGTGAGCAAAGCGCATCGATCCAGATCCCAGTAACGCGCTTGACGCCAGACCAGGCGTATGTCTATCTGTGCACGGTGCCGGGCTTTTCGCCAACGATGCGCGGTCAGTTGCGTGTGCAGTCGCAATGAGTTGTCTGGCCGTCTAGCGAGAGCCGAATAAGGCGCTGCCGATACGAACTTCGGTTGAGCCTTGCTCGATCGCGATCTCCATATCGCCACTCATACCCATGGACAGGCGATCAAAGCTTGCGCCGGCAATGTCAGCGGCGATGGCAGCCTGCTGGCATTGACGCAGTTGCTCAAAGCATTGACGCACAGCGGCTCGGTCCTCAGACAGCACAGCCATGGTCATTAGGCCTTTGACTTTAAGCGTGCGATAGGCGCTAAGCGCCTTGAGAAAGTCGATCAACTCATCGGGATGAACGCCTGACTTTGACTCTTCTGTGGATGTTTTAACCTGAACCAAAACGTCCAATGTCCGATTCATGGCCGCAAGGCGATTATCAAGCGCTTGGGCCAAGGCAAGACGGTCAAGCGACTGAAGCTCGCTGGCGTATTTGGCAACCTCTTTGGCTTTGTTGGTCTGAACGTGACCGATGATGACCCATTGCACGCCATGATCTGTCAAAGCCGGTGCCTTTTGAGCGACCTCTTGTAGCCGGTTCTCACCGAACCTCGTAAAGCCCAACTCGGTCATCGCGGCGATGGCATCAGGGCCGAACGTTTTGCTAACCGGCAGCAAAGCGACCTCGTCAGGCTTGCGCCCAACCTGGGCGCAAGCCTGACTGATTCGCTGATTGATTGCATCAAGGCGCTGAGCAAGAGCTTGACGATCTACCACGATGTGCGTGTCCTTGAGGCGGGTGTGAATTACTGATTGATTCAAGCGTATCGGTTTTATGAGGACCTTGCAACTGACGCGCCCGCGCGCGTCGTTGTTTATTAGCTCACGGTCACGGTTGCTGATTCGTCGGTGACTTCGCCGATAACGCACGCGGTGCTGCCATGCGCCTTAAATGCCTCCAAGACCGCGGCCACTGCCGAGGGACGGCAAGCCACCAGTAAGCCACCCGAGGTTTGCGGGTCTGTCAACAGGTCACGCAGCAACACATCTTCGATCACCCGCCCTTTGATGTCGTGGCCATAGGCTTGCCAGTTGCGTTTGGAGGCGCCGGTGACATGGCCTGCGCGAGCTAGCGCCTGGACATCGGGCAGCCACGGCACGCGTTGGCTGTCGATCAGGATGCCGACCGATGCGCCTTGAGCCATCTCAAGGGCATGACCTAATAGACCAAATCCGGTGACATCGGTCATGGCATGGACCCCTTCGATTCGCGCAATGGGGGTGCCAGCCCGATTCAGCAGGGTTGTGCTGTCGATGAGTGCTCGATAGCCTGTTTGTGGCAATTGCCCTTTTTTCAATGCCGCTGAATAAATCCCAACCCCAAGCGGTTTGCCTAAAATGAGTTGGTCACCGACTTGCGCATCGGCGTTTCGTTGTATTTGCTTTGGATGCGCCAGACCAAGCGCAACCAAACCGTAGATGGGTTCGACCGAATCAATCGAGTGGCCACCAGCCACGGCAATGCCCGCACGTTGGCAAACATCCTGGCCACCGCGCAAGATGTCTCGAATCGTTTGTGCCGGCAGCACGTTGATGGGCATGCCGACAATAGCCAATGCCAGTATGGGCGTGCCGCCCATGGCGTAGACATCAGATAACGCATTGGTGGCTGCGATTTGGCCAAAGTCATAGGGATCGTCGACCACCGGCATGAAAAAGTCCGTGGTCGCAATTAGCGCTTGTTCGTCATTTAACCGATAGACCGCGGCATCGTCAGCCGTCTGTGCGCCAACGAGCAGGTCCTTATACGGGGTGATGCTTGGCAAGTCCGCGAGAATCTCGCGCAGCACGGCCGGTGAGATTTTGCAGCCGCAGCCGCCGCCGTGCGCCAAAGAGGTCAGCTTAGGGGGTTCGGTACTCATTATTTGGTTGTCCTGCAAGATGGGAAGTTACGTTATCTTATGCGTGATTGATCAAGTGGTGTTGGTGCATTGGCGCTAAGTTGCTTTGTCATCAGTGTGCAAATTAAAGATCAGACTCAAGGGGGTATGTTGGAAACGATTCAAGCAAGCAGTCTGGATGCCATTGAAGCTTATAAGTTGTTGACCGGTGTGATTGTTCCTCGCCCGATTGCCTGGGTGAGCACGTTGTCGGCGCACGGGGTGTCGAACCTCGCGCCGTTTAGTTATTTCACCGGCGTATCGAACAAGCCACCGATGGTGGGGATCAACATCGGCCACGAGCGTGGCATGCGCAAGGATACGGGCACCAATATCCTGCAAACCAAGGAGTTTGTGGTCAATATTGCACAGTGGTCACAGCTCGAAGTGTTGCACGCCAGTGCCGAGCGCCATCCGGCCGAGGTCAGTGAAATCGAGCTGCTTGGCCTAGCGACCACCCCATCGGTGCACATCAAACCACCACGTATTGCCCAGGCCCCGGTGCAAATGGAGTGCCGACTACATCAAATGATTCCGTTTGGTGACGCGGGCTCGGAGTTTTACGTCGGCGAGGTGATCGCGTTTCACTTTCGTGAGGATGTCATTGATATGACCAAGCTGCGTGTCGATAGTGTTGCTTTGGAGCCAATTTGTCGTCTCGGTGGGCCCTTTTACGCCGGGCTTGGTGAGAAAGTCAAAATGGCGCCTCGCGGCTAACACGCCAGATCAGTCGCAGCCCATGTGTTTGCGAAACATCGCCTCGTTATGGCCGGCTGGCACGTTGTTGCAAGGATCCGCGAGCGTCTGACTGTAGCCGCGCAGCTCGTTGTATTTTGCAATCTGCTTGGCGCTGACGATATCGAGTGTTTTATGGTGGTACGACAAGTGTAAAAACCTCAGATTCGCTCGCGCCTGTTCGGCTTGGTCGACCGCATCGCGCAGCGCCCGATCGCTGAAGTGGCCGGCACGAAAGTATTGATCAATCGCTCTTTCGCTGGCGATGTACTCGTGGCCAAGGGCGATGGCTTGAGCCTTCATGTCATTAAATAGCTTGGTGATTTGTTCTGTCTGCTGGGAACTAAGCCCGATCTCGTTTGCTAGCGCCAGTAAATGCGCCGGGCCGGGCACACCATTGAATTCGGCTGGCTTGGCCAAACCCCAGCCCTCGCCATTTTCCAGGGCACGGACGTCATCGATCGAAAGTGAAGTGATGGCTCGAGTTTGCTGGCCTTCATAAGGGTTGGTGTCAGCTGTGCCGCCGTGGCTTGAGCGGTGCAGTATTTGGGCTGACGCTAGGCTTGCTGCGGCGAGTAGGATTAGGCCTAATGAGACAGTGTAAATTCGCTTAAAAGCCATTTAATCAATCCAAAATCATTTAAAAACAATTAAAATCCGTCAAATGGCGGCGTTGACGCGAGCACCATCCTGCGGTGCTGTGAAGGTCAGGATGGTTCCCGAGTCAGATTCCGTCACAAAGACTTGGTCAGGCGCCAAGGCACTGAAGGCCAGATTGGTCGTGCCACGCCCAGTCGGGCTTGTCCATATGTGAGTTGGTTCGCCCATGTCATTGATGCGCCAAATGCAACCTAGCCCCGGATTGGCGATAAACAGGTGCCCGCCTGAATCCATTGCCAGCCCGTCAGGCCCCATAGGCCCATGGCTGGTGAAAAACCGTCCCACTTTGGACACAGTGCCGTTGGGTAAAACCGGCGTGCGCCAGATCTCATTGCCTCGGGTCGCCGCCACAAACAACACCCGCTCATCGGGGGTGAGCACCAAACCGTTGGGGCTTGGGACGTTATCGAGCAAAATGCTCAGCTGACCGTCTGGTGCTAGTCGATAAACCCGTCCGGTTGGGTCGTGAAGCCCGGTTTGACCTTGGTCGGTGAAGTAGAGATTGCCGCGGCTATCGAAGGTCAGGTCGTTGACCCCTTTGAACCCCTCGGAGTCACGCCGGCTCAGAAACGCACTGATTTGCCCACGCGCAATGTCAAACTGCATCAAACCATTGCGGTAGTCGGCAATGAGGAGCACACCATCGCCAAGCCACTTCATGCCGTTGGGCTCGCCGTCGTACTGAATCAGCAAATCCCACTGCTTGTCCGGTGAAATCCTGAAAATACGACCATGAGGAATATCGGTCACGTACAGGTTGCCTTGCGCGTCAAACACCGGTCCCTCCAGAAAAGAGTCCAGAATCTGGCCGTGTTTGTTGGCATTGGCCCAGTCAGTCGGTTTGGCGTGTGCCCGGAACTGCTCGGGCATGCGCGACCACACCTGCGCTTGAATGCGTTGCGGCGGTTCGCCGAGCAGTATCATTTTCGTGGTTCTCCCTAGCAGGTTATGCCGCCAGAAGGCTTGGCGCGTTTGGCTTGGCAAGATAATTCGGTTAACACAGACAAAGAAAAGGGTTATTCTCTGAGAACGTGGCAGGCAAGTCTCCAAAATATAACAGCAGGTATTACCCGCTAAGTGACCCATCGAGGTGAGATGATGAACACAGTGACCGACGCAAAGCATATTGAACAGTCCCAGAAACTCGACTTATCAAATTTCTGGATGCCCTTTACGGCCAACAAGCAGTTCAAAGCGGCCCCGCGACTTTTTAAGCGCGCCCAAGGCATGTACTACACAACGGTCGATGACCGCGAGGTGCTCGATGCGGTAGCCGGGCTATGGTGTGTCAATGCCGGTCACGGACGCGCTGAGATTGCTCAGGCTGTCGCGCACCAGATGTCTGAGATGGACTACGCGCCGACGTTTCAAATGGGTCACCCTTTGGCGTTCGAGGCGGCAAGCCGCATTGCGGAAATCATGCCCGCCGGCATGGACCGCATCTTCTTTGCCAATTCGGGCTCGGAGGCCGTCGACAGTGCTTTGAAGATCGCGCTTGCCTATCATCGGGCGCGCGGTGAGGGCCAACGCACGCGTTTAATTGGCCGTGAACGTGGCTATCACGGCGTGGGCTTTGGCGGCATTTCGGTCGGTGGCATTGTGGCTAACCGCAAGGTGTTTTCTGCCAATCTGATCCCGGGCGTCGATCACATGCCAGCGACCCTTAGCATTGAGCATGCGGCCTATAGCCGTGGTCAACCTCAGTGGGGCGCGCATCTGGCCGATGAGCTTGAGCGCATCCTGGCGCTGCATGACCCGTCGACCGTTGCGGCCGTCATTGTTGAACCGGTCTCTGGTTCGGCCGGTGTTCTTTTGCCGCCCCAAGGGTATCTGCAAAAGCTGCGCGAGATTTGCACCAAACACGGCATCTTGTTGATCTTTGACGAGGTAATTACCGGTTTTGGACGATTGGGTAAAGCGACCGCCAGTGAGTTCTTTGGCGTGACACCAGACCTACTGACCATGGCCAAGGCAATCAACAATGCGGCCATACCAATGGGGGCGGTTGCAGCAAGTCGTGAGATTCACGACACCATCGTCAACACCGGACCAGCCAATGGCATTGAGTTGTTCCATGGTTATACCTACTCGGCGCATCCGGTTGCCGCTGCCGCGTGTATCGCCACGCAAGACATCTATGAGCGTGAGGCACTGTTTGAACGCGCTGCACAGATGGCACCCAAGTTTGAAGCCGCCATCCATGACTTAAAGGGTGAGCCGTTTGTCAAAGACATACGCAACCTTGGACTTGTTGGTGCCGTTGAGCTCGAGCCGCGAGCTGGCCAGCCTGGTGCGCGCGCTTATGAGGCGTTTTTGCATTGCTTCCAAAATGGGGTCATGGCTCGATTTACGGGTGACACGCTGGCGTTTTCACCGCCATTGATTGTTGAGGACTCACACCTCGATCAGATTTTCTCCAGTGTCAGGACAGCGCTCAGAGCGTTGAGCTAACCTAAAAAGCCTGGCTCTAGCCAGGCTTTTTTAACAGCCCAAATTTTTACCGCCGGTAAAAGCGCCGTACATTGACAACGAATGCGATGCTTGCAAAGGCCGTGCCAACGAGCAAGCCGAGCGACGCACCATGGGGCGCACTCAGGGCAAACGCCGTTGCGACCAGCGCGGCGCCCACGGTTTGACCAAATACACGGGTGACGGCTTGTAGACCACCGATGGCACCGGCGCGCTCGCGCGGTGCTGCGCCTAGCAAGGCGCGATTATTCGGGGTCTGGAAAAACCCGAAACCGAGCCCGCCGAGCACCATGGCCAGTATGAGCCATTGCATGGCGACATCTGCGGGCAACAGCACAATCAGTAGTGCACCAAGACCCATCGCAAAAGCGCCAATCGCGCATAGCACGGCCACCTCAAAACGCTCAACCAGTCTGCTCGCGACTGCGGCCATGACAGCGGCACCGAGTGGCCAGCAAGCCATCAATAAGCCCACTGTTAAAGGATCATGGCCATAGGTGCTTAGCAAATAAAAGGGCAGCGCTACAAAGATTGCCATCTGCGCGGCAAAGGAACTCACCGATGCGGCCAAGGCAGAGCGGATGGCGCCAATGCGCAACAGGTCAAGCGGCACCAATGGCCTTGTTTGAACAGACGAGTATCGGATCACCCAGATGGCAAGCGCAGTGCCAGCCGCTAGATATAGGGCTGCGTACGTGAGATTTTTGGCCAGTTGATCAAGGCCCAGGATAAAAAGGCTGATCGCCAAGGCGCTTGAGACGGCGGCGCGCCCATCAAACCGCACTCGTACTGTGGGCACGTCAGGCAGGTGGCGCATAAAAAAGAAAGTCAGAATAACCAATGGGGCAACTGAGATAAACATCCAGCGCCAGTTGGCAAAGACAAGAATTACAGAGCTGATTGTTGGGCCAGCCACCGAGGTGACGGCAACATTCATGGCGTTGATTGCAATACCACGTGCGAGCAGTTTGACCGGATAGACGTGTCGCATCAGTCCACCAAAAAGACACATGATGCAAGCGGCACCCAAGCCCTGGATGATCCGAGATGCGATCAGTGTTTCAATGGTCGGCGATAGCGAGCTGCAAATGGCGCCAAGCAAGAACGTTGCTAGCCCAATTCGAAACAGACGTTTAAAGCCGACTCGGTCGGCTAGGCTGGACAATGGCAAAAGCGCCATAGCCACGGTCAGGCCATAAGCGTTGACCACCCACACCACTTGCGCAGCCGCTACGTCAAGCGTCTGCGCAATCGCCGGCAGCGCGACGTTCACCATGGCGGCATCAAGCACGCAAATGCCAATACCTAAAACGATGGTCAGCGCAGCCCAATAACGACGCGGGGCGGGTAAACCGTCACCCGCATCAGGCCGCGATGATGGGTCAGGATTTTTTGCGAGGTGGTTTGACGGGTCGCTGCCAGTTTTCAATGGTTTTTTGCGGCGTTCTTGAAACAGTCAGCTTATTGGCTGGCGCATCAGTGGTCAATGTGGTGCCCGCGCCAAGTGTGGCCCCTTTGCCAACTTTGACCGGAGCGACCAGTTGGGTGTCCGAGCCGATGAACACATCATCCTCAATAACAGTGCGATGTTTTTGCGCGCCGTCATAATTGCAGGTGATGGTTCCGGCACCAATATTGACACGCTGGCCGATGTCGGCATCACCAATATAAGCCAGGTGGTTGGCTTTGCTGTTTGCTTGAATCGACGAGTTTTTTACTTCAACAAAATTTCCAATGTGCACCCCGTCGTCAAGCCGCGTGCCGGGCCGAATTCGAGCATACGGGCCAATTTGAGCTTGGTTGCCGATATCGGCCTGGTGCAGGTGGCTATAGGGCAGGATTTGGGTACCCGCACCGACGGTGACATCGCGCAAAACACAGTGTGCACCAATGCTGACACCATCGCCTAGTACCACCATACCCTCAAACACACAGCCCACGTCTATGAAGACATCTTGACCGCATACCAGTTCACCGCGCTGATCAAAGCGTTGCGGGTCAGCGATTGCCACGCCACCATCCATCTGTTTTTGGGCCAATGCACGTTGATACAAACGCTCGAGCTCGGCTTGCTGAGACCGGCTGTTGACACCCATGGTTTCATATGAGGCTTTCGGGGCAATGGTGTTGATTGAGACGCCATCGGCAAAGGCCATCTTGATGATATCGGTTAAGTAGTACTCGCCTTGTGCATTGTCGCAACCAAGCCGCTCAAGCCACCCTCTGAGCTTATCGGTCGGCGCGACCAACATCCCAGTGTTGACTTCTTTGATCAAGCGCTCGCTTTGGTCGGCATCCTTTTGCTCGACGATGGTGATCACCTGCCCTGCGTCATCGCGCACGATTCGCCCATAACCCGTTGGGTCCTCAAGCGTCTCGGTCAACAAAGCCAACCCGTTGTCGCTTGCCGCAAGCAACGCCTGCAGCGTGTCTGCTTGAACCAGTGGCACATCGCCGTACAAAACCATGGTCGCGTTGTTGTCGTGGGGTTCGGAGATACTTTGCACCGCTTGCAAGACGGCGTGTCCGGTGCCTAGCTGTGGCCATTGCGACACAAACGCTACATCGGGCCAGTCCTTAAACATGTCGCGAATGACTTGCTCACCGTGACCGACCACCACTAAAAGCTGATCTGGCGAGAGTGTTCGCGCGGTGTTAATGACCCGCCCAAGCATTGATTGACCAGCAATTTTCTGAATCACTTTTGGTTGGCTCGATTGCATGCGTTTGCCCATGCCCGCGGCCAGAATCACAACATTTAACATAGGCTAGCTAGATTTAGGTTTGTTGGTCCGAGCGCTCGTTGATGCCTTGCTCGCTGTTTTTTTCGAGGGGGTCTTGGCGCGCGCCCGAGTGCTGGCAGGCTTGGGCTTTGTCGAGGTGTTGCCCATTGATCCTGCACTTGCCGTGGCGGCGGCGATTTGCGAAAACTGGTTTTGCAACATGTTCCACCAGTTCTGAGCCGCTGCTTGCTCAACCGACTTGGGGGTGGGTGG
>SKIZ01000127.1 GCA_007116135.1 Burkholderiaceae bacterium | reverse complement strand
CCTGGTGATGTCCGAGATCGTGCCGAGTTTCTTTCAGGCGTTCGTGCCGTTATTTGTCGGTGATCTGGCAGGCACCTTGATCATGCTGTATTTGGCTAAATGGATTGCCGAGCTGTTTGGACCTGCCAACGCCCAACCGACTTAATTCGCCGGCGCCGGCGCTACGACGTTGATCGGTTTGCCGGCGTCAAAGGCGGCCAAGTTGGCCTCAATGCCTTGCGCGAGCAAGCGCTGGCCTTCTGTGGCGGCCCAGGCAATGTGCGGGGTCACAATCAGATTTGGGTGATCGAGCGTTAACAAACCATTGTCTTTTTCGGGCGGCTCTTGCGAGAGGACGTCAAGAGCTGCGCCACCAAGGTGGCCGCTGCCCAAGCCCTCAATTAACGCCGCCTCATCAACCAATGGTCCGCGCGCGGTATTGATGAGCAAAGCACCTGGTTTCATACGCGCGATCTCAGTCTGGCCAATTAGCCCGCGTGTGCTCGGGGTCAATGGGCAATGCAGGCTGATGACGTCAGCCTTGGCCAGGACCTCATCGAAGCCACAGTAGCCGGCTCGCACATCGGCGCGACCCCGGTGTTCAGCAAACAGCACCTCAATGCCTAAGGCTTGGGCCAGACGCGCGACTTCGCTGCCGATGGCACCTTGACCGACAATACCCAGGGTGCTTGCGCGAATATCGGCAATTGGCCGATCGTGGATGCAAAAGTGGCGCGCCTCGGGCCAAGCCTGCACACCGAGCTTGGCATAGCGCATTAACTGACGGCGTAACGCAAAGAGGTAGCCAATGACGCTTTCGGCGACACTTTGCTTGGAGTAGCCCGGGACGTTGCTGACCACAATGCCGCGCTTATGGGCTGCGGCGACGTCTACGCAGTCAAACCCGGTGGCAGCGACACAAATAAAACGCAGTCCTGGACATTGATCGAGGATATCTGCGGTGATGCGGATTTTGTTGGTCAGGCAGATTTCAGCATCACCAATGGCGGCCACCACGGCAGCGGTGTTTTGCGGGGTCCAGGAGTAATTGACCCACTCGGTGACCCAGGGCTGCGCACGGATGGGGTGCAAAAGGGTGTCGCTGTCAAGAAATACAATTTTCATGGGACGCAAGCATCAAACAAACCGTCAAGCGTACAGTCTAGCGCAAGCCGGGCGGGCCACCGGCGCGGCGATCACCATCTTGGGCAGAAATGAACTTTCCCCGCGCGCTGGCCTCGAAGGCGATATCCGGTGCGAAACAAAGCGCGCCGAGCCCGTTTTTTGGAGACAGCGTCAGTTTGCGGTACTCTTGAGTCCGACCAAAGGCTAGAGCTTTGGGTTTGACAGCAAAAAGCACAAATGGCACTAAAGCGCACAAACCGTCTAAAGACCAATAAAACCATGCACAGAGGCTTGGCAGCCCTTGTGGTGTTGGCACTCGCGTTTGCCGCGCTGACCCTTTTTGCCGATGATACGGCTACAGGTTATGAGTTGCGTGGCAAAGTGGTGCGGGTAGCCGATGGTGACACCATCACCGTTCGCGTGGGTTCGGAAAACCATCGAATCCGTCTGGCCAGCATTGATGCGCCTGAGACCGCATCCGGTGCCAATCGCCCTGGACAGCCCTATGCCCAGGCATCTCGGCGGTTTTTGGCTGATCTGGTGGCCGGCGAGCAAGTCAGACTGACTTGCTATGAGGTCGATCGTTTTGGGCGCGATATCTGTGATGTGCTGATTGGACAGTCACAAACGGCCAATCAAATGCTGGTTGCCGCTGGCATGGCCTGGGCGTACCGCCAGGGCAACGACCGGTTTTTACGTGATCCGTCTTTGATTGAGCTCGAACAACTCGCCCGTCAAGACAAGCTCGGCTTGTGGGCTGACCCGGCACCGATTGAGCCCTGGGTCTGGCGTATCGACTGCTGGAGGAAAGGGCAGTGCGAACGTTAACCAAGTGGTTTGGTGCGCTGGTGCTTGGCTTGAGCGTGACGCTTGCGGGCTGTGACTGGCTCGAGCAGCCAATCAATAGCCCTTATCCAGTGGGCGCTGAAGCTCAGAACACGCTTTTCACGGCATTTACGCAACGTTCACCGCGCTACCTTGATCCAGCCCGATCTTATTCAAGCGATGAAACGCCTTATACCTACAACATTTATGAGCCGCTATACAGCTATCACTATCTCAAGCGGCCCTATGAGCTCATCGCAAAAACCGCCACAGCGGTGGTCGAACCGGTCTTGCTGAGTGAAACCGGTGAGGTGTTGCCCGATACGGTTGATCCGCGCTTGGTCCACGAAAGCGTCTACACCATTCAAATACAGCCGGGCATCCTCTATCAGCCCCACCCGGCCTTTGCCAAAGAGGCCGACGGGCGGTTTGTGTATTACCCGATTACACCGCAGCAGTTGCGCGGTCGGCATGCCATTGTGGATTTCCCCCAAACGGGTTGGCGTGAGTTAACCGCTGACGATTACGTCTACGGTTTTCGGCGACTCGCAAGCCCACGCGTGGCTTCGCCCATTTATTCAACGCTGGCCCAACACGTGATCGGGTTTGAACAATACGGCGAAATGCTCGCCGAGAAAGATCGCGAACTGCGCGAAGCCGCGGCTGCGCAAAATCGTGAACCCGCGTGGCTTGATCTGCGCGAGATGGGTTTCGAAGGCATTGAGGCCATTGACGACTACACGCTGCGTATTCGGGTCAAAGGCAGTTACCCCCAGTTTCGTTATTGGCTGGCCATGACATTTACCGCACCGATTGCGTGGGAAGTGGACCGTTTTTACAGCCAGCCAGGCATGGCGGCCAACGACTTGTCGCTCAACACCTGGCCGGTGGGGACTGGCCCATTCATGATGGTGGAGTCGTTACAGAACCGGCGTCACGTGCTGGCGCGTAACCCCAACTTTCGTGGTGAGCCCTATCCGTGTGAGGGCGAGCCCGGTGATCGCGAACGCGGTTTGCTGCAAGACTGCGGCAAGATGACGCCGTTTGTCGATCGCATTGTTTTCAACATTGAGAAAGAGTCGATCCCGCTGCAAGGCAAGTTCATGCAAGGCTATTACGATTTGCCGCAACCCAATCGAGGCGACGTGGGTGTTTCGATGTTGGTCGCCGCAGGTGACTCCTCGGAAAAAGCCGCTTTGTTTTCCGAGCGTGGCATTCAGTTGCCCACTACCGTGGAGGCCACCATTTTTTACTTCGGCTTTAACTGGTTGGACCCAGTGGTCGGCCAAGGCGATACACCCGAGCAGCAGGTGCGCAATCGTAAATTGCGCCAAGCCATCAGCATCGCCTTTAACTGGGAAGAGTTCATCGCCATCTTCCAGCAAAGTCAGGGACAACCGGCATTCGGGCCGGTGCCACCCGGCATCCTGGGCTATCAAGAACCGCCCGAAGGCATTAACCGCGTGGTCTACGACGTGGTCGATGGCCAAGCGCGTCGCAAGTCGCTGGAATATGCGCGCGAGCTTTTAACCAAAGCCGGTTACCCCAACGGTCGTGACGCCGAAACCGGCGCGCCCTTGGTGCTTTACTTTGATTCGGCAGCCGGGGCCAATGCCTCTAGTCCAGTGCTTGACTGGATGCGCCGCCAGTTCAGTCAACTGAACATCCAGCTCGATATTCGTGCGACTGACTACAATCGGTTTCAGGAAAAAATGTCGCGCGGTGTAGCGCAAATGTTTATGTGGGGCTGGATAGCGGATTATCCTGACGCTGAAAACTTTCTGTTCTTGCTCTATGGCAATCAGGTCAAAGCCGAGCGTGGCGGGGAAAATGCGGCCAATTACGTCAACCCCCAATACGACGCCTTGTTTGAGAAGATGCGCGACTTGCCCGATGGCCCAGAGAAGGCCGCCATCATCGATCAAATGATCGCCATTGTTCAGCACGATGCCCCGTGGATGTTCGGGTTTTTCCCGCGCTCAGCCGGTGCCTATCAGCAGTGGGTTCATAACGCCAAGCCATCGCAAATGGTGCGCAACGGCTTGCAGTATTTGCGTGTTGATCCGCAGTTGCGAACTGAAAAAATCGCGCAATGGAATCAGCCGATCTGGTGGCCCTTGCCCTTGTTGTTGTTGATCTTGGGGCTACTGATATGGCCAGCTTGGCGCATGCTCAAGCGCCAACAGCAGCGCACCGCACTAGCGCCCAAGCGCACCGAAAGTCAGGAGCAACCATGACAGGCTATATCTTTCGGCGTTTGTTGTATGGCGTGCTCATTCTGATTGGGGTCAACGTCTTGACCTTCGTCTTGTTCTTTGCCGTCAACACCCCGGACGACATGGCCAGGCTTGCCATCGGTGGCCAGCGTGTCAGTGCTGATGCCATTGAAAAGTGGAAGGTGGATCGGGGTTACGACAAGCCGCTTTGGATCAATACGCAAGCCAGCGGTTCGCAGAAGTTAACCGACACCATCTTTTATGAGCGATCGTTGCCTTTGTTGCGCTTTGACTTTGGTATGTCGGATAACAATCGCGACATCGGTTGGGAGATTCGCCAGCGCATTGGCCCCAGCCTAGCCTTGGCGATACCGAGCTTTATTTTGGGGATCATGGCAAGCATTTCGTTTGCGCTTTTGCTGGTTTTTTTCAGGACCACACCGCTGGACTTCTGGGGGGTGGTGTTGTGCGTCTTGCTGATGTCGATTTCGGGACTTTTTTACATCATTGCCGGACAGTGGCTATTTGCCAAAGTATTGCGGCTTGTGCCGTATTCGGGATTCATAGGCGGCTGGGAGATGGTCAAGTTTCTGGCCTTGCCAGTGGTGGTGGCGGTCATATCGCGTCTTGGTGCCGAGGCACGGTTTTATCGCAGCCTCTTTTTGGAAGAAATCAGCAAGGACTATGTGCGCACCGCCAGGGCCAAGGGGCTTGGTGAGCGGGTGGTGCTCTTTAAGCACGTCTTGCGCAATGCCTTGTTGCCCATTCTCACCGGCACGGTGTCGGCCTTGCCGCTCTTATTTATGGGCAGCCTGATTGCCGAGTCCTTTTTCGGGATTCCGGGTTTGGGCAGCTACACGATTGACGCCATCAATGCGCAGGACTTCTCGGTTGTGCGTGCCATGGTGTTTCTGGGGGCCTCGCTCTACATCGTGGGCTTGATCCTCGCTGACATCTCTTATACGTTGGCTGATCCACGAGTGAGGTTTGAATAATGCCTAATTTCGTGTTCTTGTGGACTGATGTCGCGTTATTTTTGATGCTCGCTGCCGTGCTTTTTTATGCCTGGCGCGTGCGTCGCTCGCCCACGGCACGCGCGACTTGGGGGCGGGTAGCCCGCAGTGCACCAGCCATGAGCTCGGCTGTGGTGCTGGTGTTCTTTGTGGTTGTGGGGCTGCTGGATTCGGTTCACTATCAGCCGCGCTTGGCCCCAGCACCGGGTGCGCCTGCCGATGCGCCGGTGGTCTATTCCCCGCAAGTCGTGTCGCTCTTGGATACGTTGTTAGACAACACCGCTTTGACACATCAGGAGAAGACCTACTCGGCACCATTGGCCTGGCGCCAGTTCACCAAAGAGACCATTTTGGTCGAAGGCGGTGAGCCCTATCGCGATTTTCCCAGGCTCAGATACGGCGGCAGCCATCTCGATGATCCAGAGTCTGAGTGGCTAGCCGATGTGTTCACGCGCGGTGCTGTCGGTTTGGCCGGTGGCTTTTTGGCCGCGATGCTGTTGCTAGGTTTGTTGCTAGCACTCATTGCCCGCTCGCGTGCCAAACGTGCGTTGTGGCAGGGTTGGGGCAGGCTTGTCGGTGAAATTGCCCGAGGCCACAGCGAGGTGCCTTGGCGAGCGATGATGATCACGATCACGGCCATGAGTCTGGTGTTTGGTGTCGTGCTGGGGCTCTCTAGCGGTTATCACGTCATGGGCACGGACCAAACGGGCAATGATGTGCTTTGGCGCGCCCTCAAAAGTATCCGCACCGCCTGGGTGATTGGCACCTTGACCACGGTCGCGATGCTGCCGCCGGCCATTTTCTTTGGTATCGCCGCAGGCTACTTCAAGGGCTGGGTCGACGATGTGATTCAGTACATCTACACGACGCTAACAGCGATCCCGGGCGTCTTGTTGATTGCCGCGGCCGTCTTGATGATGCAGGTCTACATCGACACCCATCCCGATTTGTTTCCCACCTCAGCCCAAAGAGCTGATTTGCGCCTCTTTTTGTTATGCATGATCCTCGGGTTGACTGGTTGGGCCGGTCTGTGTCGGCTGCTGCGCGCTGAGGCGCTCAAGCTGCGTGAGCTCGAATACGTACAGGCCGCACGCGCTTTTGGTATTTCTCACTTCACCGTGATGGCGCGTCATCTGTTGCCAAACGTCATGCATATTGTGTTGATTACGGTGGTGTTGGAATTTTCAGCCCTAGTGCTCTATGAGGCGGTGCTGTCTTACCTAGGGATCGGTGTGGATCCCACCATGAATTCATTTGGCACGATGATCGACAATGCTCGGCTGGAGATGTCGCGAGACCCAATGGTTTGGTGGAATCTGTTGACGGCGTTTCTGTTTATGTTGACCTTGGTCTTGTCAGCCAACCTGTTTGCTGACGGTGTGCGCGATGCCTTTGACCCGCGCAGCCAGAGCCTGCGACCGGCGCGCCGTTCACGGCTCATGGCGATCATGAATCGCGGGAGCACCTGATGGCGCAATCAACGCAAACGGTTTTACAGGTCGAGGACTTAACCATCGCCATTGATCATGAGGAGCAATTAAAGTTTGCCGTTGAGCAGCTGGCTATCACGGTGCATCGTGGCGAGACGTTTGCGCTTGTGGGCGAGTCCGGGTCAGGCAAAAGCATGACCGCGCTTGCGCTCATGCGCCTGTTGCCTGAGGCCTTGCATGTGGTCAGTGGCGAGGTGTTGCTTGATGGCCAGGATCTCAATGCGTTATCCGAGATGGCGATGCAGCATGTTCGGGGCAGCCGAATCGCCATGATCTTTCAGGAGCCTGGCACGAGTTTGAACCCGATCCTGCGAGTTGGGGACCAGTTGCTTGAGACCATTTGCACCCATACCGATCTTCGCGGCCAGGCCGCGCGAGACAAAGCGATTGGCTGGTTAACCCGGGTGGGTATTGATGAGCCCCAAGTGCGCATCGACCATTATCCGTTTCAGTTCTCAGGCGGGCAGAAGCAGCGCATCATGATTGCCATGGCGTTAGCAGCCGAACCGGATTTGTTGGTCGCCGATGAACCGACCACTGCGCTTGATGTGACCGTGCAGGCACAGATTTTGGCGCTTTTGGCTGACATCCAGAAAGAATTCGGGATGGCGGTCTTGATGATTACCCACGACTTGGCGATCGTGCACCAGGTCGCCGATACCGTGGCACTCATGCGCCATGGCAAGATTGTCGAGCTTGCACCGGCAAAGACATTTTTCCAGTCACCTAAGCACCCCTATGCGCGTGAGTTGTTTGACGCCATCCCGACCTTTGAGAAGCGCGGGCGCGCGCTCTCGGCGCTTACCCCTGTGGCTACAAAAGAAGACCAGACGCCATCGAGCTTTGATGCCCAGCCCATCTTGACCGTTAAAGACTTGCGAGTCGGTTACCCGATTCGTCGAGGCTGGTTGCGACGCCTCGTTGGGGTGGCGCAGGTGGTCGATGGTGTCAGTTTTGAGTTGGTAGGTGGTAGAACCACCGCACTGCTCGGTGGCTCGGGTTGCGGCAAGACGACGGTGGCTAAGACGTTGCTGCGCCTCTTGGATGGCACGGCCTTTTATGAGGGACAGATTGAGCTCGGCGGCCAAGACCTGTTGTCAGCCAAGGCTGCGGCGCTTAAACAGTTGCGCACGCAAATTCAGATTGTTTTTCAGGATCCGTTTGCCTCGCTCGACCCACGTATGCGGGTCGGTGAGATTTTGCAAGAGGGGGTGGCGGCTTTGTTGCCGCATGTCTCAGTTCAAGACCGTGGCCAGCGGGTGCAGGCGCTGCTTGACCGCGTTGGGTTACCGAGCGATGCCGCCATGCGTTTTCCGCACGAGTTCAGTGGTGGTCAGCGCCAGCGCATTGCGATTGCCCGGGCGCTGGCCGTACAACCCAAGGTCTTGATTCTCGATGAACCCACATCAGCCTTGGATGTGTCTGTGCAAGCGCAGATTCTGGATTTGCTAAACGACTTGCAACGCGAGTCGAATATGGCCTATCTCTTTATTACCCACAATTTTGGCGTGGTCGAGTATTTCGCTGATGAAATCGCGATCATGGACGGTGGCAAGTTCGTTGAAGTTGGGACTGCGCAAGAGGTCTTGCAAGCACCCCAGCATGCCGTGACACGACGCTTGCTTGATGCTGTGCCGCGCTTGTCGTTTGGCTAAGTCTGCATCCTAGGTCAGCGCGCTCGGTATACTACGCCTAGAGTCCCTTGGCTCTTGAAATCTAACGTTTAGCCCACATATTCTTATCATGGCGCTTAAAGTTTTTAACTTGCAATGCGACGCTGGCCATCTGTTTGAGGGCTGGTTTGGTTCGCACGATGATTATGACGAGCAGCAGGCCCAAGGGCTCATTAGCTGCCCGTTGTGTCAAAGCGCTCACGTACAAAAGATGCCCTCGGCGCCGCGCATTCAATCGGGCCGATCAACCGAACCGCAGGCCAAGATCGGTTCTAATGAATCCAATAGCGCGCTGGCATCACTGCCGACCAAAGACATGGCAAGGCTGCAGGCGCAGTTTTTGTCGCAGATGCGCAAAATGGTCAGTGGTGCAGAAGATGTCGGGGTGGCATTTGCCGAGCAAGCCCGAGCGATTCATGAAGGTCAGGCGCCAGCACGATCCATTCGGGGCGTGGCTACAGAGCAAGAGCGCCAGGAGCTCGTTGAAGATGGCGTGGAGTTTATGGTGCTGCCGGACTTTTTGAACGACGATCGCTTGCAGTAGGCAAAAAAAACGCCACATCGTGGCGTTTTTTCTTATGACATCACGCGACTGCGGTATTCGGCCGTGCGAGTATCGATTTCGATCTTATCGCCAATGTCACAAAACAAAGGCACTGGCAATTCGAAACCGGTGTTGATCTTGGCTGGCTTCATCACCTTGCCTGAGGTATCGCCACGAACCGCTGGCTCGGTATAGGTGATCTCGCGCACAACGATGGTGGGCATATCAACCGAAATCGCACGCTCCTCATAGAAGACCACCTCGACGGTCATGCCTTCTTCGAGATAGTTCAGCGCATCGCCCATGCTGTCGGCTTCGACTTCGTATTGGTTGTATTCCTCATCCATGAAGACATACATCGGATCGGCAAAATAAGAGTAGGTGCATTCTTTGCGATCGAGCACGACCACATCAAACTTTTCATCTGCCTTGTAGACTGCTTCACTGCCGGCTGCGGTCAAAAGGTTCTTGAACTTCAATTTGACCACCGCCGCGTTGCGGCCTGACTTGTTGTATTCGGTACGTTGCACCACTTGGGCTTGGCCGTCGATGACCACCACATTGCCCACACGCAGTTCCTGCGCTGTTTTCATGACTTCAGACTCCGTCTTTGATTGCCTTGTGCGTTGATTGTTACCGGGCGCTTGGCTTGCGCCCAGACTAGGTCACAACGCTTACAAGCTTTGCATCATAACCCAATCGGTTACTTCAAATGAGGCGGCTTGCGACACCACAGATCGATGCGACTGGCCAAATCGGTCTGCTTCGATAGCTTTTGGCTCAACTGCGAGCTCGCCTGGCACCACTGTTGCCAGCCTTGTGCGGTGAGCAATGGTGATAAGTCTGTTGTTATCTGGCCATCGGCCCATTCATGCAGCAAATGCGGCAATGGTTCGGGCAGCTGCGCCAAAGCGCACCAGGCGTCGATCTTGCAATGATGGGTGTCTTGGCCCTGGTGATAGGCTTGCCATATGAACGGTCGAGTCGCCCAAATCGCTCGCACCCATGAGTCCTCGCCGCGCACCAGGTTTAAGTCGCAGCTCCACAGCAAGCGGTCGTAGTCGTCTTGACTCAAGAAATCGATGGTTTGCCAAGTGACGTTCGATCTCGGGGATAAATCGGGGGCGCGCTGTCCTTTTGGCAGCAAGAGATGAAAGCGTTGCTCGACCCGACTCATTTGAGCCACCAGGCCTTCCAGAGGCGCGTGGGCATAGGTGAAGACCGACACCAGTCGGGTCTCGGGGGCTGTCACCACGCCCAGACTGGCAAGCCAGTCTGGGTCAGTCGCCCGATGTGACCACGTGGCTTGGCGCGCGTGCAGGTCAGGTTCGAGCAAAAGCCCGCCGGTTTGCTCGGCAAAGCCAGGAAAGAAAAAGACGGGTCGCAACCCATCGGTGCGCGGGGCGCTGCGACCGTGAAAGTCACTGACCCAGTGTTCGGCGCTCAGATACTCGAGCTGCAGCCAAATGACCTGCGTCATTTGGGCCAACGCAGTGAGGTAGCTATCAGGCAAGTCACATGAAAAACCGGCAATCACAACGGGGTTTGGTTCGACCTGTGCAAATGGCTCAGTCCATCGATGAACCTCGATCGCGCGGCATTGCTGATGGGTCAACCTTAGGTCTAGTCCCGGTTGCATGGCCGCGAGCGCCTCGGGCTTATCAACCCAAAGGCGCACTTGCCAGTTCTTGTGGGCGGTCAATTGACGCGCAAGCCGCCACATCACGCCCACGTCGCCTAAGTTGTCGATGACACGACAAAACAGGTCGGCCTTTACTCTCGGGGGCGACAAACTCAATGGAAGTGCATGGGCGCATCAAACGCCTCTTCGGGCAGCTCGACATGCACCAGTTCGCCGGTGGGGTTAGGAAAGTAGGGCGCCTCGCAGTCTTCACATGATTCGGGTTTGAAGACACCCGGGATACGTTTGATGTGCTTGACGCCGTTTTGTTTGAGCACTTCGGCAATTTCGTCACCGGCATCGATGATGCCGTGCTCAAGGTTCTCTGATGGCTGTTGTTCAAACAGTGGCCAGATCGTGCCGTAGATGACGTCTTGGCTTTGGCCTCGATGAAACCCGATACGCCACTCCTGGGGTTCGTGTTCACCGACGGCCACCAGGGTCGCGCGCAATTCGCCTGCAGCCAGTCCGAGCGTGTCTTGCAGCCATTCGCAAGCCGAGCGGATAGCAACCGTTCGCATGTGTGTCTCAGACAGCTGAACGCTGCTGTGATAGGCCTCTGGCAGCAGGATATCGAACTGACAACCGGGCAATAAGGCGGCAAGCGCGCCTTGGCTTTGACCGATCCAGTCTTTCAGGCACCCTTGACGGGTTGTGCGTAAATCAGCTTGCCAGCGAAACAGCGGCGCATCGACTGGCGCGAGCGCGGCAAACACCAAGTGTCGGGTGTCAGCCAATAAGGAAGGGTTGTTTTCGCTCTTATCTGGCTTTGGAGGCTCGGTGCGCATTCCGCACGCCAAAGCCCCAAGCTGCTGTTGCCATTGATAGATTTGACCAAAGCTGCGTGGCATTTCGTCAAGACTCAGTAGTTGGGAAATCAGCTGCACGTGCACGCCAGGCGCGAGCACCGTGTCGCGCAGCGCCTTGGACAGTTGCTCTTGGGCTTGCTGGTTCAGGGCGGCTTGTGGCAATTGATAGCGTGTCCAGACCGCCAGTGGTGCGGTCATCAGCAGACATTGCCAAGCTTGACCGTCGATGGTGAGCATAGCCGTCTGACTGGCGTTTTGCGCATGCTCAAGCAACGTATCAGCCACCTCAGTCTCATTGACGCAGAGGGTCTCCAAGGCGGCTTCAATGGCCGGGTCTTGACCTGCTGCAAGCAGTTTTTGCAGCGTTTGTTGCAAGTTTTGTTCCCAATAGCGATCTTCGATGCGGCTCGTTGAGCTCATCGAGGCACGCACCAAGGCTAGGATCTGCGCTGTGCCGCGCGCGATTCGCGTCGTTGATTTGGGGTTTTTTTGCATGATCAAACGTCAGGTGCGCGCGATGCGCAACATAAACAGCTAGTTTACTCCTTGTGCTGGTGCTCTTGCAGAAATGCCTCAGTCACGCGCGACGGTTTGAGTCGTGCGGGCAACACGATATGGATCGCGCGCATCAGCCCGCTGCCGATGCGTACGCCCTTTAACGCCCCGTCATCGTGACCAAGGGATAGTCGGGAAACAAAACCGATGCCCAGCCCCGCACGCACGGCCTGCTTGATGCCCTCGACCCCGGCGAGCTCAAGGTAGCCTGAGATGGTCAGCTCAGCCTGGGCGAAGGCTTGCATGACCAGATTGCGTACACCGGAGCCTTGTTCGCGCATCACCAGTGGTTCGCGGGCGAGCTCAGCCAAAGTCACCGCGGCGCGCCTTGCCAAGTGATGGGTTGGGGGCACAATGGCCACGACCTCATCGGTCTGCCAAGCGCGCACAAGGTTGTTTTTGCGTGTGACTTCGCTTAGTTGGCCCTCGACAATGGCCAGATCAAGTTCGCCAAGCTTTGCAATGATCTCGCCGGTGTTGCCAGCAATCATCTGCAACTGAACCGCGGGATGCTTCTGTTTGAAACGCGCCACCACTTCGGGCAACAGATAACTCGCCGGTGTGGTGCTGGCACCAATTCTGAGATGGCCTGCCGTGACCGCCTGGTGCGCCTGACGCTCGTCGATGGCCTGTTGCATGGCCGCGCGCACGCCCACAGCGGCAGCTAACAGGCGCAAACCCGCGGGCGTGAGCGCGATGCCACGGCCTTGGCGGCGATATAGCGCGTCTCCAAACGATTGCTGCAGTGCTTGCAGTTGGCCCGAGACGGCTGGTTGGGACAAGTGCATGGCACGTGCGGCTTGGCTGATATTGCCGTGCTCGGCCACCACGCTAAAGGTGATTAATTGGTCGGGTGTCATTTGGCGCTCGCCCTTTGAATGAAAGGTGTGATGCCAATATATCGGAAAAAATGATAATAAATATAAAAAATAACAGATTTCCAAATGAGTCTCGGCTCTTTAGACTGCTGCAAACTGAACTTGGAGACGCAGCGCCTTGGATACCACCGCAAGCCCGACCGTTTGGCGTGATCGCGCCAGCGGCTTGTTGTTCGTATTGCTATTGGCTTTGGCTGTCTATCAGTTTGCACAGTGGGCGCCGATTCGCAGCCTAGGCATCAGTGCGTTGGTCATTGGCATTGTTTGCGGCATGCTCTATGGCAACTTGCTGCGTGGCAATATGCCGCTTCAGTGGGGTGAGGGGGTGAACTTTGCTGCGCGGCGCTTATTGCGTATCGCTGTGGCGATGTATGGCCTAAACATCAGCCTGGCGCAGATTCTTGAGGTCGGCGCACCAGGCGTGGTCGTCTCCATTGGTGTGGCCGTCGGGGTTTTGGCGCTAGGGACATGGCTAGGCACGCGTTGGCTGCATCTCGATCGCGATACAGCCATGTTGACCTCTGCCGGCAGTGCCATTTGTGGTGCGGCAGCTGTGCTGGCGTTTGAGTCGACTCTGCGCAGTGCGCCGCACAAGAGTGCGGTCGCTGTAGCGACTGTGGTGCTGTTTGGCACGATTTCGATGTTTCTCTACCCCTTGTTGTTTGGCTTTGGGCTCTTGCCGTTTGATGGCGTGGCCATGGGCATCTTCTTAGGTGGCAGCATCCATGAGGTCGCTCAGGTGGTCGCTGCCGCGAGCAACTTTGACGCCGAGACCACCGAGGTCGCCACGATTGTGAAGATGACGCGAGTCGCGCTGCTGGTGCCGGTGTTGCTCGTCATTGGCCTTTGGTTACAGCGGCGTGACGCCACATTGACCGGTGATCGCGCCAAGTTGCCGGTACCGTGGTTTGCGATCGGATTTTTGGGGTTTGCGCTCGTTAACTCCATAGGGATCTTGCCCGAGCCATTATTAGAAGCCTTGCGGGCGATCTGCATTTTTCTGCTGACCATGGCCATGACGGCTTTGGGCATTCAGACACGGTTTTCGCAGATCAAGGCCGCTGGCCCACGCGTGCTTGCGTTAGCCGCCGTTTTGTTCGGCCTTTTGTTTGTGCTGACCGCCGGCTTGGTGAAGTGGGTGACCTGAGGTTTGCGCACCAAAAGATAAAGCCCCGCAAGCGGGGCTTTATCTGGGCTGCTAAACAGGCTTAAGCCGCAAGCAGGTCGCGCAAGACGAACGGCAAAATCCCGCCGTGCTGGTAATAATCGACCTCAATGGGCGTATCGATGCGCAACAGCACAGAGACACGCTTGCTCGTGCCATCTTCTCGATGAATCACCAGTGTGGCATCCTGTTGCGGCGTGATGCCCTTGTCCAGGCCTTCAATGTCGTAGGTCTCTTTGCCCGTGATGCCCAGGGACTGAACACTGTCGCGCCCTTTGAACTGCAAGGGCAACACACCCATACCCACTAGGTTGCTGCGATGGATGCGCTCAAAGCTGCGCGCAATGACGGCCTTGACGCCTAGCAGCATGGTGCCTTTGGCAGCCCAGTCACGCGAAGAGCCCGTGCCGTACTCCTCGCCGCCAAATACCACTGTGGGTGTGCCTGCGGCCTGATAGGCCATGGCTGCATCATAGATTGGCATTTGTTGGCCTGATGGTTGCAGCAATGTTTCACCGCCTTCAAAGCTGCTGCCATCGGCATTCGGTGCAATCATCAGGTTCTTGATTCGGACATTGGCAAACGTGCCGCGCATCATGATCTCGTGGTTACCTCGACGCGAGCCGTAGCTGTTGAAGTCTTGCTTGCGCACGTTGTGCGCTAGCAGCCACTGGCCTGCCGGTGAGGTCTCCTTGATGGCGCCCGCCGGTGAGATGTGGTCTGTTGTCACGGAGTCACCAAAGACGCCGAGAGCCCGTGCCCCACGAACAACAGGCATGGGTGCGGGTTTCATCTCAAACCCTTCAAAAAATGGCGGCTCGGCGATGTAGGTTGAACTCGGCCAGTTGTAGAGGTTGCCCTTGACGCCGGCAATCTTTTGCCAGAGCTTTCCGGGTTTCTTTTGCACGTTGGCGTAGTTGCTGCGAAATACCTTGGCATCGAGCGCGTACTTCAAGAGCGAATCGACCTCTTCGGAGCTTGGCCAGATGTCGCCGAGATAAACATCGCCGTGTTTGCCCTGACCAACCGGCTCAGTCATCAAATCACGACGCATGGTGCCTGCCAAAGCATAGGCCACCACCAAAGGCGGCGAGGCCAGAAAGTTGGCCTTGATGTTGGGGTGGATGCGCGCCTCAAAGTTGCGATTGCCAGACAACACGGCTGAGCAAATGAGGTCGTTTGAGGTGATCGCCTCATTGATGTCTGGGCGCAGGTCGCCGGAGTTGCCAATGCAGGTGGTGCAACCATAGGCAGCGACATCAAAGCCAAGCTTCTCCAGATAGGGAAGCAGTTTGGTTCTCTCTAGATACTCGGTGACCACACGCGAGCCAGGTGCCAGTGAGGTTTTGATGTGCGAGGGCACCTTGAGTCCAAGCTTGACCGCTTTTTTGGCGACCAAGCCGGCTGCAAGCATCACACTGGGGTTTGAGGTGTTGGTGCAGGAGGTGATGGCTGCAATCAGGATATCGCCATTGTGCAGCGAAGTGCCTTTGCTGGTGGTGAAGGCTTTTGGCAGTTTGGCTTTCGGCTGATTAAATCCGTTTTGTGCCGTGGGCTTAGAGAAAAGCGTATCGAAGGTTTTGGCGACTTGCCCAATTTCAATGCGGTCTTGCGGGCGCTTTGGTCCAGCAAGTGAGGGGGCGACCGTGGCCAGGTCCAGCTTAAGCAGCTTGGAATACTTGATGTCCTTGCCCTGCGGGATGCCAAACATCTCCTGTGCTTTGAAGTAAGCCTCTAATGCTTTGACTTCGGCTTCGGTGCGTCCGGTGCCGCGGAAATAATCAAGCGTGCGCTCATCGACTGGGAAAAAGCCCATCGTCGCGCCATATTCCGGGGCCATGTTGCCGATCGTGGCTCGATCGGTCACCGACAGGCTTGCTGTCCCACTGCCACAGAACTCAACGAACTTGCCAACCACCTTTTCTTTGCGCAGCATTTCGGTGATGGTCAGCACCAAGTCGGTAGCGGTTACGCCACCACGAAGAACCCCGGTGAGCTCAACGCCGACCACGTCAGGCGTCAAGAAGTAGACCGGCTGCCCAAGCATGCCGGCTTCGGCCTCAATGCCGCCGACACCCCAGCCCACCACGCCAATGCCGTTGATCATCGTGGTGTGGCTGTCGGTGCCCACTAGCGTGTCTGGATAGTAGACCTTGGTCTTCTTGTCATAGTGAACCCCGCGCGCCAGGTATTCCAGGTTGACCTGGTGCACAATGCCAAATCCGGGCGGCACGACACCGAAGGTGTCAAACGCCTGCATTCCCCACTTCATGAACTGGTAGCGTTCTTTGTTGCGGGAGAATTCGACCTTCATGTTCAGGTCAAGTGCGTCCTTGGTGCCAAAGTAATCGATCATGACAGAGTGATCGACAACCAGGTCAACCGGCACCAGTGGCTCGATCGATTTGGGCGAGCGGCCCATTTTCTTGGCGACATCGCGCATCGCAGCCAAGTCCGCCAAAAGCGGCACGCCCGTGAAGTCTTGCAACACCACGCGGGCCACGACCAACGGGATTTCATCTTCGCGTCGGGCATTGGGTTGCCAGTTAGCAAGTTCGCGCACGTGGTTTTCGCTGACCTTTTTGCCGTCGCAATTACGCAGCACAGACTCAAGCACAATTCGAATCGACACCGGCAATTTGGAGATATCGATGCCCAGTGTTTTGCCAAGGGCAGGCAAGCTGTAATACTTGGCTTTCTTGCCGTCGACCTTAAAGGACTTCAATGTGTTGAATGTGTCTTGAGCCATGTGGATCTCCTTGTGGAAGTCATTTGGTAAGCATATCGCAGCTCGGGCTTGCGCAGGTCAGTACCCATGAAAGAAAAAAGCCGCCAGCGAGGCTGGCGGCTCTTAAAGAGTGGACGTAGACGCCTGCTTTATTACAGTTTGACCGCGTCGGCTACATCCTTGTAGTCCTCGATCTGATCAAAATTCAAATAGCGGTAGATCTGATCACCATTGTCGTTGATGACACCGATATCGGCCATATATTCCTGGCGTGTCGGAATTTTGCCCAAACGCGAACAAATCGCGGCAAGTTCAGCCGAACCGAGATACACGTTGGCGTTTTTGCCCAGACGGTTGGGGAAATTACGCGTACTGGTCGACATCACGGTTGCACCCTCGCGCACTTGGGCTTGGTTGCCCATGCAAAGCGAGCAGCCTGGCATTTCGGTGCGAGCGCCAGCGCTGCCAAATACGCCATAGTGGCCTTCTTCGGTCAGTTGCTGGGCATCCATTTTCGTGGGCGGGGCCACCCACAGCTTGACCGGGATGTCTCGTTTGCCTTCTAGCAACTTCGATGCCGCACGGAAGTGGCCGATGTTGGTCATGCAGCTGCCGATGAACACTTCATCAATGGTGGCGCCAGCAACATCTGAAAGCGTTTTGACATCATCGGGATCATTTGGGCAAGCCACAATGGGCTCGATGATCTCATTCATGTCAATTTCAATGACCTCAGCATACTGAGCATCAGCATCGGCTTTCATGAGTTGTGGGTTATCAAGCCAGTCTTGCATGGCTTTGATCCGTCGAGCCATGCTGCGCTCGTCCTCATAGCCGTTGGCAATCATCCACTTGAGCATGACGATGTTGCTTCGCAGGTACTCCATCACAGGCTCTTTGTTCAGGTGCACCGTGCAGCCTGCTGCCGAGCGCTCGGCCGAGGCGTCAGAGAGCTCGAAGGCTTGTTCAACCTTCAGATCAGGCAAGCCTTCAATCTCTAGGATGCGACCGGAGAAAACGTTTTTCTTGCCTTGCTTTTCAACAGTCAGCAGCCCGTTCTTAATGGCATAGAGCGGGATCGCATTGACCAAGTCACGCAAGGTCACGCCGGGCTGCATTTTGCCCTTGAACCGCACCAACACCGATTCAGGCATATCCAGGGGCATCACGCCGGTGGCTGCGGCAAACGCCACAAGTCCTGAGCCTGCCGGAAAGCTAATCCCAATTGGGAAGCGGGTGTGGGAGTCGCCACCGGTGCCCACCGTGTCGGGCAGCAGCATGCGGTTAAGCCAAGAGTGAATCACCCCGTCGCCCGGGCGCAAAGAGATGCCCCCGCGGGTGCTGATGAACTGTGGCAGTGTGTGATGGGTTTTGACGTCAACGGGCTTTGGGTAGGCTGCCGTGTGACAAAACGACTGCATGACCAGGTCAGCCGAGAAGCCCAGGCAGGCAAGGTCCTTGAGCTCGTCGCGTGTCATCGGGCCTGTGGTGTCTTGGCTGCCCACAGAGGTCATGCGTGGCTCGCAGTACGTGCCAGGACGGATGCCTTGGCCTTCAGGCAAGCCACAGGCACGCCCAACCATCTTTTGCGCCAGGGTGTAGCCCTTGCCCGAGTCAGCCGGGTTGCTTGGCAAGCGAAACACCTCCGAAGGCCCTAAACCGAGCGCCTCACGCGCACGCGCGGTCAAGCCACGACCAATGATCAGTGGGATGCGGCCGCCGGCGCGAACCTCGTCAAGCAGCACCTCGGACTTGAGTTTGAACTCGGCGATCACTTTGCCGTTTTTCAGTGCCTTGCCTTCATATGGACGAAGTTCGATTTCATCGCCCATTTCCATTTGTGAGACATCTAGCTCAATGGGCAGGGCGCCAGCGTCTTCCATCGTGTTGTAGAAGATCGGCGCGATCTTGCCGCCCAAGCACACGCCACCGAAACGCTTGTTCGGCACAAACGGAATGTCTTGACCGGTGAACCACAAGACCGAGTTGGTGGCTGACTTGCGTGACGAACCGGTGCCAACCACATCGCCAACGTAGGCCACGAGGTTGCCGCGTGCTTTGAGTTCGTTGATGAGTTTGATTGGGCCGACTTTGCCGGGCTCATCAGGCTCGATACCGTCGCGGGCGTTTTTCAGCATCGCCATGGCGTGCAAGGGGATATCCGGACGAGTCCAGGCATCGGGGGCAGGCGATAAGTCATCGGTATTGGTCTCACCCGATACCTTGAACACCGTGATGGTCATGCTTTGCGGCAGCTCGGGGCGGCTGGTGAACCAGCGCGCCTCGGCCCAGCTTTGCAAGACGGCCTTGGCATTGGCGCTGCCTTTGTCGGCCTTCTCCTTGACATCGTGAAAGGCATCAAACATGAGAAGCGTTTTTTCCAGGGCTTGGGCCGCGGTCTGACCCACCTCAGGATCATCGAGCACTTCGACAAGTGCCGAGATGTTGTAGCCCCCAAGCATGGTTCCAAGTAGCTCTGTGGCCTGTACGCGCGAAATAATGGAGCATGACTCTTTGCCTAATGCCAGGGCAGCCAAATAAGAAGCTTTGACTTTGGCGGCATCATCGACGCCAGCGGGCACCCGCTGTGTGAACAGTTCAAGCAAGAATGCCTCCTCGCCTTTGGGCGGGGCCTTGAGCAATTCAATGAGTTCAGCCGTCTGTTGAGCGGTCAGTGCAAGGGCAGGGATGCCAAGCGCAGCACGCTCGGCGACATGTTCACGGTAGGCTTCTAGCATGGGTATGGCCTTATGAAGGGAGTCAATAAAAAGAGGTCGTCAAGGGCAACATTTTAAGGGGTGCGCCTAGTACGGGCAAATGTCTGACAGAAGCGTGTGTCCTCATGATGGCGATCCTGGTGCAACCAGATCGGCATACTCGGGGTGGCGCTTGATGTAGGTCGCAACGTAAGAACATTGCGCAATGACTTGCCAGTGGTTATGGCGTGCAGCCTCGAGCGCGGCTTGCGTGAGTGCGGCAGCGATACCGCGCCCGCCCACGGCATCGGGCACGCCAGTGTGTGTGATGGTCATGACCGAACCATTTAGGTGATAGTCGATGACGCACACATGACCGTCAACGACGGTGGTCAATCGGTTCTGGTTGGCTTGGTGCTCAATGGTTTGACTCATCGGCGCCCCGTCTAAAAGGTG
>SKIZ01000166.1 GCA_007116135.1 Burkholderiaceae bacterium | reverse complement strand
TGCGCGTGTGTCTGGTCGCGAGTCACAGTGACTTGCTCAAACACCAACCGCACACGACGCGTGAGCCGCCGATTCAACTGTTCGAGGTAACCACCCACGGCCTCTAGCGCATCTGGCGTGTCGGTAATCACGACAGTGCTCAGGCTGCCTGGTTGCGCGGCCACGATGGCTGCGCGCGTCAAAAAAGGCTCAAGCTGTTTGACCACATCGGCCATCACCACTTGTGAGTCCAGTGACAGCTCGGTCTGTGCCGCACTGTCAAACCCTTGGCCGTCTTGCGCATTGGATTGGCCTAGGCGCATCGTGGCGCTAGCGGCTACTGATAACGCACGCACATCAAAGGTGCGCGTGCGGGTGCGGTAGAACTCAATGGCACCCTCACGATAATGCCAGCGCACTTGGTGCGCCGCTGCAATGTGATCAAGCACTTGCAACAATGCATGGGTGCCCTGCGGCATGCTCGGGCGAAACGTGCTTGCGGTTGGTTGAACACTGGCACTCACACTTAAGCGAGGCATGAAATGCTCAATAGGCAATAAAGCCTCGGGGCTCACGCGCACCGGCACGCCCGTGGCCTGCGCTAGTCGCTGGGCGACTTCAAGCAGCGAGGCTGGCGCCTGGCTAAAGAGCAGCGTGGTCTTGACATTGGTGCGCAAGGCTTGGGGCAAGTCAAACTCACGCGCCAGCGCAATCGGCTTACCCGCAACCCAAGGTTTGTTGACCCGGCTTGCCATCGGATCAACCTCGTTGGCCCGGGACACTTGCTGCTGGAATTGGCGCGCCGCACCTTTGGCGTGGCTTTGCTCTTGGTGCGTGTATTGCCGTGTCTGTCGCGACAAATGATCAATCGCGCAACCAGGCAACGCTTGCGCCAACACCAAAAGCCAGGCCACTAAACACCTTGAGGTCTTCATGGCCGATCCCCTTGATCGGCTACGGCATCGCAGGACTGCGCAGCCGCAATCACACGCAACACATGGTTGGCGTAAAAGCAAGGTTTGACCGCTTGGCCCGCAACTCGCGCCGACAATAAAAGCTCGCGAACCGCGGTCTCAAAATCCGCATCAAAGACAGCGGGCGCTGTCACCGGAAAATCCACTGGTAACGTCCAAAGCGAATCTTCGAAGAACCAGTCGGCAATGTCGGCCCAGCGTTTGAGCGTCATCCGAATGCTGGCGTCGCTTAAACGTGCATCAAACGCTGAAACACGGGCAGGTGCGCTTGGCGTGCATGCGGTCTGGCATCCCGGTGCTGACCGGTAGACGGCCATGGCTTGCAGAGATCCGCCTTGGAAACGCAAGCGACGCCAGGGCCCGTCAATCACGGTGTACTGTCCGCGGGTCTGCGTATCCACGACTCGCCACTGACCAAAATCATCGACAAAGACGCCAGGTACGGCTTGATGCGGATGCCACTGCAACCAGATGCGACGCTGATCGGAAAAAATCTGGCGCGGCGCCACACGCCGATCGCCGCTTAAGTGCCAGTTGAAGTCTGGCTCGCCGATCAAGTCGCCATCGGCTCGTGCTTGCGGCTCGATGGCCGCGATATCCGTGTCGTGCACGGCACAACCCATCAACACGAGCGCACAACCAAATGACGCCAGCGCCATGCGCTTGAGCGAACCAGTCCCCATTCATGCTTCCCCAATCAATCAGGGCAGCATCTTGCGCGATTCGAAGCGCCGCAGCAATTGTGTAAATCACGCTTGGGTCGCGCGCACCCAAAAAAAACGGTCAAGTACACACTTGACCGTTCAGACTGCTGAATCGAGCTTGCGCTAGCGCATCAATTTGGCCGCCTCACTGCGCGCTTGCATCAAGGCCGTCATCGGTGGGACTTGGCCGGTTAGGGCTTGATCAATCGCTTGGTCAAACAAAACCATGATGCGGGGGTAGTCGCGCGCGTCAAAGCCTAGCGACTTACTGCCACCACCGTTATTCATTTGTTCGACCAGCAAGCGAGCACCCGGGATACGGTTGTAAAACGAGACATCGGCAGCGCGGTAAGCCGCATCAGTCAGCGGCAAGTAACCCGTTTTTTGATGCCAGTTCGCTGCCACAACGGGTGTAGCGAGATAGCCAAGTAGCTGCGCTGTGGCCTTCTGACGCGCATCGGAATGACCATTGACAACCCACAAGGCACTGCCACCGACAAAGGGTGCGCCGGGCTTTGGCGTCTCTTGGGCGTAATAAGGCAACGGTGCAACACCAAACGGCACGTTGCTGTTGATGACGTCACCCAAGGCACCCGAGGCCGCTGTCAGCACTGCGCACTCGCCACTGGTAAACGACTCGGTCGCTTCGTTGCCCGCGGAGTGCCTCATCAACAGCTCGCTCTTTAACCAGCTCACCATCAAGGACATGTGACGTACATACAGGGTATTGAAATTGAAGTTTTTGTCGCGCGACGGTTTCAGGCCATTGTCTGGCGTGATGTAGTAAGCGCCGTTAATGGGTGCTAGGTTCTCAATGTGGACTTTGACCTGATCGCTCGTGACATAGGGACAACGCACGCGCGCGTCGTTTCGAACTTGCAGCAAATGCGCCTGCAACTCGGGCCAGGTCGCCGCTGGCGTATTCGGATCAAGTCCGGCACGGCGATACATGTCGGTGTTGTAGAACATCACCGGCACTTCGGCCATGTAGGGAAACGCCAACAGACGGCCTCGACTGTCGCGTACAAAGTCAGTGGTTTTATCGAGAAACCACGACGAATCAGCAATCGGGTGCTTGGCCAATAACTGATGCAAGGGCAGGATGTCCTTGTGTTGAGCGACGACCTCAGGGGTGCGATTGTCACGCAACTGAACCAGGTCGGGCTTGGCCCGGTTGCCCGCTAGCGCCTTTGCGGCCTCTTGTTCCAAGCGCTGCTGATCGCCAAAGTGAGTCAGCTTGACGTTGACATCAGACTGCGACCGGTTGAACTGATTAATGACGCTTTGAAATTCTGATCGATTCGGTCCTGAAAGCGTGTGCCAGATCTCGATGTCAGTGGTTTGTGCCAGAACCGGCGATACCAGCAAGGCTGACAAGCCCAGCCCAGTCAGACGATTTACGAAGTTTCTCACGTACACATCCTCAAAAAAACGCCTGGCAAGCCAGGCAGAAGTCAAATACCAATAAAAGGAAAGTCCGGTTGCGGTGTCGCACCGCTCACCACATCAGCAATCGCACGTCCAGAGCCTGGACCCATGGTCCACCCGAGCGTGCCATGACCGGTATTGAGATAAAGATTCGGAATTCTTGAGCGCCCGAGCAACGGCACGTTAGACGGTGTCGACGGGCGCAGGCCAGACCAGTACTGCACCCGCTCAAAATCCAGCGCCTCGGGGAATAACTCGCGCGCCTGATCGGTCATGGCTTGGCAGCGAACCGGGCTTAGCGTTCGCGAATAGCCCGACAACTCAGCAGTGCCAGCCATGCGCAAGGTGTCGCCAAGGCGCGAATAGACCACTTTGTGCTTGCTGTCGGTCAAGCTGACCACGGGTGCGGCATCAGGATTGATGATCGGAAATGAGGCCGAATAGCCCTTGGTCGGATAAATCAGGCAATGAATCCCGAGCGGGCGCATCAGCTGCGGGGTGAAGCTGCCAAGGGCGACCACAAACGCATCGCCATCGACGCGGTCATAGCTGCCATCGCTGCGAATCACCTCAACGCCTGCGGCTCGACCATGCTCACAAACCATGCGCGTAATGCGTGTAGAAAAATCGAACTGCACCCCTGCGGCTTGAGCTCGCTCAAAAACCTGCACGGTAAATAGGTGCGCATCACCACTTTCGTCCGTTTCGGTATAGTCGCCACCCACAATCGTGGCACGGTGCGGTGCGAGCGCCGGCTCAAGCGCCACGACCTCATCGGCCGTAATCACGCGCCGGTCAAGCCCGTAATCACGCATCACATCGGCGGCCTTTTGCGAGCCCTCGAACTCTTGTTGGTCACGATAGAAGTTCAGTATGCCCTTTTGCAGCTGGTGGTACTCCAACCCCATCTCTTGGCGCATCTGCGTCAACGTTTCCTGACTGTATTGTGCTAGCCGAACCATGGCCCGGATGTTCGGTGCTAGGCGACTTGGCAGACATTCACGCAAAAAAGCCAAGCCCCAAATCCACTGGCGCCAATCAAATTGAGGACGGAATAACAACGGCGCGTCGTCTTTGCCAAGCCACTTCAAGAGCTTGAGCGGCGCCTGTGGGTTTGCCCACGGCTCGGCATACGACACCGAGATTTGCCCGCCGTTGGCAAATGACGTCTCCTGGGCCACGCCGGTTTCGCGATCCAGAACAACGACCTCGTGGCCGTGTTGGCGCAGCCACCAGGCTGAACAAGTTCCAACCACGCCCGCGCCGAGGATCACTACTTTCATTTTCCGACCCCTGAAACTGAAACGTTCAATAATCGACAAGCATAACGCAATGTCGGCTCAAGACGTAGCTGTATCAACCGCTGAAGTAAAGGCATCTGCAAAAAAAGCATCCTCAGGCAACTGACATTTCGCCACAAAATCGCGCCGGGCTGACTCCACCACAATCGGGGCGCCACAAGCGTAGACCTCGTGCGCGCTCAAATCCGGCATGTCGTCAATCACTGCCTGGTGAACAAAGCCGGTGCGACCTTGCCAGCCGTCTTCGGGCTGCGCCTCAGACACCACCGGCACGTAACGAAACCGTGGCAGCGCCTGCTGCCAACTGCGCGCAAGCTCATCCATGTAAAGATCATTCGGGCGACGCCCGCCCCAGTAAAGCACTGCCTGGCGATCGATGCCTTGCTCAATCATGAATTCCACTATCGCCTTGATCGGCGCAAATCCGGTGCCACTGGCTAGAAACACGATCGGCTTGTCTGTTTCCTGTCGCAAGAAAAACGAACCAAAAGGTCCTTCGAGCCGCAAAATCTCGCGCTCTTTCATTGCCGTGTCACCCGCACCAAACACATGGTCGGTAAAGCGACCACCGGGCATGTGACGCACATGCAACTCAAGCGCAGAAGCCTGATCGGGTGAATTGGCCATCGAGTAACTGCGGCGATTGCCGTCTTTTAAAATGATCTCAACATATTGACCAGCGTAGAACCGAAAGGTTTCCGATGAAGGCAACTGCAGCGTCATAATCGCCACATCGTCTGTCGGCATGCGCAACTTGGTCAGCCGCGCAGGCAGCTTGCGGATCTGAATATCGCTAGCTAACCGAACCTCTCTTGACTCAATGACCATGTCCGAACGCGGTTGCGCTTGGCAAAGCAAGGTGTAGCCCTCATCAATCTCGGCTGCCTCGAGCACTTGCTCAGGTGCCGCGCCCGCCTCAAACTGCCCGGAAAGCACCTTGCCTTTGCAGCTCGAACAGGCGCCTGCCCGGCAACTGTAGGGCAGCACGATGCCGGCAGCGAGCGCGGCGTCCAGCACACTTTGGTCAGCGTTGGCTGGGAATTGATGCTGTGATGGTTCAATCGTGATGTTAAAGGTTGACATGGAATTTCTATGCTCAAAAAGATGGTTCAACACAAACTCAGCTCGTTTGCCCCGTCAGCTCGGGCGACTTCAATCGGGTTTGTAACAGCCGGCCCTTGCGCGCGCGCTTCGTCAGATAGGGGGCCAAAGCGTCACCCTTAAAGACCTCGGTTCGCAATTGCTGTCGATAGGTGCCTTGAATCAAAAGACCCGCGTCACCCACCGTGGCTACTTGCGTCAACTGATCAGGCGCATCAACTGTCATCAGCACAGTACCACGCCCCCCACCGGCTAGCTGCTTGACTTCAGCGACATCAATGACCGCCAAACGCAAGCGCTCAGACAGCAACGCCACGTGCGTGCAGTCGGACTTCAACGGCACTGGGCGCAACAGCACGGTATCTGCGTCAGTCACCATAAACTGTTTGCCAGCGCGTTGGCGTGACACCAGTGCACTGGCAGGGGCTTTAAAGCCCATACCAGCTGCGCTCACAAAGAGCCAATC
>SKIZ01000034.1 GCA_007116135.1 Burkholderiaceae bacterium | reverse complement strand
ATAGGGAAGAGAACAGTTTCAATCTAAACAACCTAACAAAGAGGGCAAAAGATCCGCAAGCCGGTGGTGATTACAACGCAACCGAATTGTAGGTCAGTTCGATGTCATTGATATTGCTGTCTCAGATGTCTTTGCAAGGCCATTAATGCCAGCTACGCTATCACTTTGTGACAGTTACCTGGAGTCGTTGATGTCCTTGCGCACGTGCACCAATTTTCTCTTTACCCCCGCCAATCGTCCGGATCGGTTTCTAAAGGCGAGGCAAACCGGGGCTGACGGCATCATTATCGATCTCGAAGACGCAGTGGCCCTACAGGACAAGGACAGTGCACGGGCTTCGGTCATTGATTTCTTGCAGCACGCGCGCAAGCCCGATGACTCGTTGGTGGTGGCCGTGCGTATCAACAGCATTCAGACTGCCGCGGGCTTGGCCGATGTCTTGGCGCTCGCGCAAAGTGCGGTGGCGCCAGATGCGCTGTTTTTTCCCAAGGTGGAGTACGCCCAGGAGGTGATCCTCTATGAGAAGCATTTCAGTGGGCCAGCTTGGGCCGATGTCGCTTACGCTGGCTTGATCGAGACAGCCGTTGGTCTGCAAAATGCCCACGACATCGCTGCGGCCAGTCCCCGTATGGCCGCGTTGGTCTTCGGTGGCGTTGATCTGGCTGCCGATCTTGGGGCAGCATTTGAGTTCGAGGCTCTCTTGCATGCCCGCAGCCGGGTGGTTCAGGCCGCCAAAATGCATGGTTGCATTGCCATTGACGTGCCGTTTTTAGATATCAAGGATGATGCCAGCCAGCGACAAGAGGCCGAGCGGGTCAAAGCACTTGGCTTTGATGGCAAGTTGGCGATTCATCCGGGGCAAATCGCAACGCTTATTGACGTCTTTACGCCATCAAGCCAAGCCTGCGAACAAGCGCTTGCCGTGGTTCAAGCCTATGATCAGGCCCAAGGCAATGCCGTGCAGCTCAACGGCAAGATGATTGATGTGCCTGTCTACAAGGCCGCACGACGTCTATTGGACATCGCCCAAAAGAAAAATAGCAACTGACCTCTAGGAGACACCGCATGTTTTATGGCTACGCCCAAGTGGCAAACCAGTGTTATCGGGAAGTGTTTGGTCTGGACTTTGAAGACTTTGAGGCCGGCCAAGTATTTAATCACCGACCGGGCATCACCATTAGTCAGCAAGACAACAAAGATGAAGCCATGGAGACCTTAAATAACGCCATGCTTCATTATGACGCGCACTATGCAGCAGCTACCGAGTGGCAGCAATGCCTCGGTGTCAGCACCTTAACTTTGCAGCGCGTGCTTGGCAGTACCTGGAAGACCTTCTACAACAAGGTCCGCATTCGTTGTTTTCATCAAATCGCCATGACCCATCCGGTGTTTGATGGCGATACGCTTTATGCGCGATCAAGTGTGAGTGCGGTCAAGCCAGGCGAGGATCAAAGTGACGGTGAAATTGAAGTGGTCACCGAGGCCATTAATCAACGCCAAGAGACAGTTGCCCGCATTCACTACACGATGCTCGTGTATCGACGGGGCCAAAGTCCGCAAGCGCGTGCGTATGCCGGACTTCTCAAACCGGTTGAGCACGCCAAGTTTCTGGCCTACCACGTCAATGACGCCAATGAGCTTACCGAACAAGCTGGTCTTTTCTTTGAGGATTTTGAAGTCGGTGAGCGCTATGAGCACCGTCCCGGTAAAACCTTTTTGCATGCCGAGAACTGGATGCATGCCACGCGCTCGCTTGATTGGCATCCGCGCTATGTCGATCAGACCTATACCGAGCGTTTTCAAGCGGGTCGCCAAATCGTTAACGACTACTACTTGCTTGGTGCGGCCACGGCTTTGACCACCCGAACCTTTGACCGCGTGGTGGCCAATTTGGGGTGGGTCAATACCGAGTTTCTTGAACCCGTGTATGTTGGCGATACGCTTTATGCCGCCTCGGAAATTCTGGCCACACGCGCTTCGAAGTCGCGCCCCGATCAAGGCATTATTACCGCCAGAACCATTATCAGTAACGAGCGCGAGCAAGTGGCACTGCAGTTTGAGCGCAACTTCTTGGTCTACAAGCGTGGTTTGGGGCCGTACAAAAAGGCAGGCTATTGAGGACAGTGTCATGAATGCACATCAATCGATGTATGAGCAAAAACGGATGTCAGCGCAGCAAGCCGCAGCCCTATTGCCCGAGCGCGGCAACATTTCGGCTGCATTTTTCGCAGGCATGCCCGTGGCGCTCTTGGAAGCGGTCAGTCAGGCGGCCAGTCTGGGACAATACGAAGAGCTCAGCTTCTATTACATGCATTCAACGCCGCACATGGCTGACACCCTTTTGAATCCGAAGACAGCCGCTGTCGTGCGCCCACGACCGTTCTACATGGGTCCAGCCGAACGGGCATTGGTCAAGACATGCCTGGAACAAGGCCATGACAAATTATTGGCTTATATGCCCGGCAATTTCAGTCAAGTGCCGCGACTCATGGCCGAGGTCATCGGAATTGACACGTTTATGCTGCGCGTCTCGCCCATGGATGAGCACGGTTACTTTAGTCTGGGTGTAACTGGTGCCTACTCGCAACAGGTCATGCGCCACTGCCGCCAAATCATTGTAGAAGTCAATGAGCATATGCCGCGTACATTCGGTGATAGCTTGCTGCACATATCAGACGTCACTGCGCTGACTGAATGCCATCAGCCTTTAGATGCGCTGACGCTTCGAGCACCGACCGATACTGATCGGGCCATCGGCCAACACATTCTTGGCTTGATTGACGATCGGGCTTGTGTGCAATTTGGCATTGGCGGCGTGCCTAATGTGATTGCCCAGATGCTCACATCCCATAAAGACCTTGGGGTGCATTCGGAGTTGCTAGCCGATGGCCTGATGGAGCTGATGAAGTCTGGCGCGGTGACCAATCGGTACAAAAAAACCAACCCGTATAAAACAGTGTTTAACGTGGCCATGGGCTCACAAGATTTATACGACTTCATCGATGACAACCCGAGCATTGAGTGCTTTGGCGCCGATTACGTCAACGATCCGTACGTCATCGCACAGAACGACCAAATGATTTCGGTCAACGCCTTCATTGAAATTGACCTGCTCGGTCAAGTCGATGCCGAAGTGCTGATGAACCGCCAATTCAGTGCGCCGGGCGGCCAACTCGACTTTGTCAGGGGGGCGACCTTATCCAAGGGTGGCAAGAGCTTTTTGGCCTCGACGGCCACCGCAGCACACGGCAAGGTCTCACGCATCGTGCCACGTTTGAGTTCGGTCACCACGGACCCTCGCGCTGAGGTGCAATACGTCGCGACCGAGTTTGGGCTGTGCAACTTGCAAGGCAAGTCAACCAGTGAACGGGCGCGCGCACTGATCGGCATTGCTGCGCCTGAGTTTCAAGCCGAGCTGACTGCCCAAGCAAAAAACCAAGGCCTGATTTAACGGGGCAGCGACCTTAAAAGCGCACAGACAGGTTGGCAAACGCCGATAACGCATTAAAGTTCGACGCGAACTGATTGGCGACGTTTAAAGAGAAAACGGTGTTTGGGCTCAAAGTCGCCGAAAGCGTCAGCCCAACGGTGACTTGGTTGCGCCCGATGCTTGAGCTTTGGATGCGCGCGTCTTGGCCCAGAAGCGTTGTGTTCAGATAAGCGCGGTTATCAGCAAGTTCGTAGGCATACTGCACGTTCGCTAAAAACTGCCAAGCCGTGTCATTGACGTCAAAGGGGATGCCAGCAGCCAAGCCAACCGTCGGTTGCAAGGAGGTATTGTTGGTTGCCAGTCCTTTGATGCGCAAGCCGTCTGGCCCACCAGTGTCGGTAAAACCGAAGTTGCGCATGCCCAGGTAGTTCAAGCCCACGTCCCACTGATAGAGCCATTTGGCACGTTGTACTTGTTGGCCCAATTGAAGGCGTGCGGTGAGGTTGGCGCTACGGATGTTGGCGTCGTAACTGGCGTTAACCAATGTGAGAGCGCGACTGGCCGAGGTGATGCTGCCACCGACACCGATGGCGCCTTGAACGAAATAGTCTGACCCCAGGTTTTGAGCGCCATAGGCCATCAGTTGCAGGTTTTGAGCTGAACCGGAGCCTAGGCCCGAGGGCAGGCGCGCGCGACTTGCGCCGTAGGCCATGGCCAGACCCAAGCGTGAACGGCCCAAGTCACGCTCGGTGCCAAGCGCCACACCACCGAGCGTGTCGGTAGCCGTCCCAATGGTACTGTCGCCACGCCAGTCTGTCTGGCGCCCAAGAATACGGCCCCACACCAAGGGGGCTTGGTCGTTTGCGCCGTCGGCGCGCGCCCCAAGCGAGCCCCAGCGGTTTAAGGTTGGCGCTTGCGCGATCTCGCCGACTAGGTAAGCGGTATTGCGTTGACTCAGTCCAATTTGTTCGACATACGACACGCCACCGAGCTGATCCATGGCAAGCGGCAAGGTTGCCGCCGTTTTCGGTGCCAACGCATCAAAGAGCAGCTTACTGCTCGCCTCGCTTGGGCGAACGCCGGCAGCCGGACGAATCGTATCGAGCACGCGACCGACAGCTAACCGGTTGGCATTGGTGGCTGCTCCAATGGCACCCAGATCTGCGTAGTCCTTGGGTGTGACGAATAAGCGCAGCGCCGTCGGGTCGTAGACGAGATCAAAGCGCGTGCCGCTTGGCAGCCCCAGACCGTCGCTGTGCAGGGCAGTAAACGAACCACTGACACCACCTTGTGCCGCCACAAACTCAAAAGACTCACCGAGTGCGGGTGTGTAGTCGTTATTGGCCGAGCCACTGATGCCACGCAACAACACACGCAAAGTCCCGTTGGCAGCAAATTCGCTGTCCGGTGAGTTAAAGATCAGTCGGTCGTAATGTCCGGCACCGTCGCCTGAGTTCGGGCCGTCAATATCTATTGATAAAAGGCCAGTGGACTGCATGCGCAACGAACCAGGGCTAGTGACCGTGCCTGGCGAGTTGCCAGGCTCGTAGGTGCCGGCTAAAACCAATTCACCGAGTACTGCACCACGCCCGCTTAAGGTCACGCCTTGGGCCACTAGCATGTCGGCATTCCAATTGACTTCGAGGCGCAAATCGGTCACGGGCACAATCGGTGCACCAATAAAACTGAGCGTCAGTTGAGATCCCGGTGAGTCAGACGCGCCTGCCGCAATCACCCCGCCGGCGTAGGCAACCTGATTGCCGTTGGTGTCAATCGTGGCATCAGTGCCGGCCACGGTGATGGGCTTATGCCATAAGCCATCGTCTGTGGTCACGAAGTCTTCACCGAGCTTTAAGGTGCCGTTGCTAATGAGCAGTTGGGCTTCAGGCGCACCGAGGCTGCGGTCGGTGTCAGCCTGCAAAACACCAGCATGAATCTCCAGCGCACCGGCGAACGTGTTGTCTGCAGTCAGTCGCAACAGGCCATCGCCGGCTTTGCGCAAACCATGGGTGCCGCTGATGGCATTGGAGAAGACCGATGAAGAACCGGCGGGCAAATAAGCATCGAAGGTTTGTTCGAAGATGGCCGGGCCGTTGATGGCTCGATTGACATCAAGCAGTCCACGGCCGTAGATCGTGCTTGGCACCTGGTGTGCATGGCTGGCCGTGGTCAGAATGGTGGTGACCAAATTGCGATTGGTCATCCATGGGTATTTTTCTGCGATCAGGGCAACGGCGCCTGCGACCACTGGTGCAGCCATCGATGTGCCTTCGAGCCCGACGTACCCGGTGGTGTCGGTGTATACGTTCTGCGCGTTACGCGTGCCTGAGGCCGCGCCAGGCATTTCGCCTTCGGGGGTGCCTGAATCACCGCCAGGCGCGGCAATACAGTAGGCTGCAGCTACACCACAAAAGTTGGAGTAGCTTGCCATGCGGTCTTGGAGTTCCCCTGTGGTCGCCAAGCTCGTGGCCGCCACTGTCATCCAAGCACCGAAGGCCGCGATATCAGCATCGTAAGTTGGTAGTGCGGCCGGCGCACCGGGATTCAGACCCCCT
>SKIZ01000050.1 GCA_007116135.1 Burkholderiaceae bacterium | reverse complement strand
TGTGCAATCAAGCAGGTCTGGCTGAAATCCGTACAAAAAATCAGGTAGAAATATGCCGTGTTGAGCTCCAACGTGCCAGCCGCTTGCACGGCATTCCAAACCGCTAGCCCGTCACTGGCACGAGGCGTGCGAAAGTTCAGACGAGCCAGGCGTGAATCCCGGGTTGGGGCTTGAATCTCACTCATTTTTCGGTGTTCCTAAATACGTCAGGGACTGATGGTTGCAGTCGATGACACCTAATCGCTATCGTGCTTTGCACACTTGTGACAGCGATCTCATCCTGTTTAAGGATTCTCAAGACGTAACTACAATGAGTTACACGAAACTCGGGTACGCAACCGCAAAGAAACTGCTACCCGAAAGTCAGGCAAACGTTCATGTTTACCAGCGACAGTGCAAAGGTTATAGAGTCTGACTTGATTGTCCAACCCAGGTTTAATTTTGTGATCACAAAACAGGACTAATGACAAAGATATGGTGATAAATGTTAGTTTTATGGTCATGCATACGTATTTGTGATCACAAAATGATTGCTAACTTGCCCCTTTGAGATCCATCATGCCCCGTCGCCTGCCCCTTGAATCAACCAATATCACGACTGCTGACAGTGTCTACAGCAAGCTGCGCATGCTGCTGCTAACCGGCGCGTTGCAACCTGGACAAAAGCTCACCTTGCGCGCCTTGGCTGAACAATTCGGCACCAGTGTGATGCCAATTCGCGACGCTGTGCGGCGCATCAGCGCTGAGGGTGGCCTACAGACCTTGGCTAACCGGACCATTCGAGTCAGCGCCCCGTCAGCCGAACAATTTGCCGAACTGATCCGCATCCGTTGCGCCCTTGAGGGACTGGCAACCGAGATGGCCGCTCGCCTGCATACCCCATCGGAACTATTGAAGTTGCGCCACCACGTCAATCGTTTTGAGGTGGAGGGTCACAAGTATCGACCCAATCCAACTTTGCTGGCACGGGTCAATCGCGACTTGCACTTCGGCGTCTACCGAGCCGCACGAATGCCCCAGTTGCTGCACATGATTGAGAGCCTGTGGGTGCAAGTCGGACCTGCCATCTCCTCGACTTTGCGTCATGCCACGCGTGGTATCAAACAATGGGAATCGTTTGCCCACCACGCCAAACTGATTGACAGTCTGACACGGCGCGATGCCATTCGCGCCCGCCAAGCTGTGGTGGCAGACATACGTGACACCGGCCAATTTATTTTGCGCTCAGGCGCGCTTGACCTGCTGGGCACTAGCGCGGGCGAATGGCCTAAAAGTGGCGCGCGCCGCCAGCATCGTCTGTAGCCGCACACACACAAGGCCATGACAAATGATTGGCCTGACACTGATGCTTTGATCAAACACAAACACATCAAGCACCGCTGCAACTGCGTCTAAGCTTGGCTGTTGCGATCAATTGATTTCGATCGTTTGCGCCTCAAGGGCCGCGCCAAGCGCGGCACGCCTCAGGCATGTGACCTATGTTCCTTATCGCACAGACGTCATGGGCGAACTACTTCAATGTGATGACATGTTCTCAACTAGGACATCAATCATGCGGACATTGAACACATGCAAATTAGCCTTCACCGGCGCAGTCAATCTCGCGGTTTTATCAATCTTGGCCGCATCTGTGACTCACGCAGCCGACCCATATGCCATCGGCCGTGAGTTCGCAGGCCAAGACCACGTCGTTGAACCACAGGCTGCCAAGGCGCCAGAACCGTTGAGCGCTGGCAAGCCCGCGGACTTCGCACTTTATCGGCCGATGCTTGCCTGCGAGTTTCTCGACTCGGTGCAGCGTATTCGGTGCGTCGTCAATCGATCCGATGGCAATAGCCTTCAGAGCACGGTCACAAGTCCTACCCCAATGAAATAGGCATGAGTTCTTTTGCGCTGGGCAACTATTAGACGCAACTGTATCGATTAATCAATATATAGAGAAAATGCCATGAAACCAACACTCACTGCTCTGGGCGCTTTGCTGCTAGCGTTTAACCACATGGCGCACACGGCACCGATTCCCGCCGGCGCCATTCCGCTGTTTCAAATTCCGCCGCCACCGGCTGAACCTCATGACCCGCCGACCTTTGAGTTACAACAGACAGTGCCCGTTGCTGCACCAGACAGTACTGACACCACACGAATTCGTGTCAATGAGATTCGTCTTTCGGGCAATCAAGTCTACGCAGCCTCTGAATTGCTTGCGGCATCCGGATTTACGCCGGCAAGCGATCTGACGCTAACGGACTTGCGTGCGATTGCAAATCGAATCGCTGCTTACTATCATCACAACGGCTATTTCCTCGCGCAAGCCTATCTCCCGGCGCAAGAGATCAAAGAGGGCGTCGTGACAATTGCGATCGTTATCGGTCATTACGGCAAAGTCACGATCAATAACCAGACCAATTTGTCTGACTCATTGGCCAACAGCCTGGTGCGTGGTGTCGATGACAACGAACTGATTGAAACGGGGCCACTGGAGACCAGACTTCTATTGCTCTCTGACTTGCCAGGCGTCGAAGTCAACAGCGCCTTGGCGCCTGGAGCGGCCCCCGGCACGTCCGATCTGGACATCAACCTGACACCCGGGCCTCGCGTGACGGGCAGCATCGATGCTGACAATGCTGGGCTACCAGCCACAGGGCAGTGGCGCCTTGGCGCCACGGTTAACGTCAACAACCTAGCCGGGCTTGGCGATGTTGCCAGCCTGCGCGTACTGAGCTCGGGCTCAGGTATGACCTACGGGCGCGGCTCATATCAGTTCCAGTTGGGGCGAGCAACAATTGGAGCGGCTTACACACAAATCAATTATTCACTGGGCAAAGAGTTCTCGGACCTCGGCGTGCACGGCACGGCAAAAATCGCAAGCATCTACGGCAGCTACCCTTTAATACGATCGCGCAATACGAACCTATACGCTCAGCTCGGGTTTGACACAAGGGCATATCAAGACAAAGTCGATATCGTCAATCAAGTGACCAACAAGCGAGCCAACGTCATCATGCCCGGTCTGTACGGCAACCATCGCGACAATATCGGCGGCGGCGGGTTGACGGCCTATGGATTAACGCTGTCATTGGGCGAGCTGAACATAAAAAGCACACCCGCGCGTGACTTTGATCAAGCCACCGCAAAGACCAATGGTCAGTACGCCAAGCTGTCCTTTAATGCCATGCGACTTCAGCGTGCCACAGACTCGATTTCGTTTTACGCCGCAATTAACGGGCAGTTGGCATCAAAGAACCTCGATATCTGGGAAAAGATGGAACTCGGTGGCATGTATGGTGTTCGCGCCTACCCCCCAGGCACAGCCTTCGGCGACCAGGGTTTTATCGTCAATCTTGAGGCTCGCTACCTACTGCCAACTTGGACCACGGCAATACCCGGACGCATACACGTATTGGCGCTGTTTGACACCGGTACCGTTCAGTACAACAAGAACGCGTGGTCTGGCAACACCAACACAGTCACCCTCAGCGGAGCCGGTGTCGGTCTGATGTGGTCAGACGCCAATAACTTCGCGATCAAAGGCTATTACGCACGCAAAGTCGGAAGCACGCCAGACACGATTAACGCAAGCGCCTCGGGTCAGTTTTGGGTGCAACTTGTTAAATATTTTTGATCGTGGCCTACCACCTTGACCACGTGGCTGACGGTGCGCATCAAAACAATGAAGAGAAGATCATCATGAATAAAAGCAATACTTCCATCGACCATGACTCAGGGCATCACCTGACACTTAGCCGATTGACCATCGGTCTGGCGCTTTGCTTTGCCAGCTACGCTCATGGCGCGCCCGTTGGTGGCAATGTCGTGGCCGGCAGCGCAACCATCAGCGCCGATGGGTCAACGACGACCATCTCGCAGTCAACGCCCAACGCCATCATCAACTGGCAGGGCTTTAGCGTCGGCCCCACCGAGTCAGTTCAGTTTGTCCAGCCTAGCAGCAGCGCAGTGACTCTGAATCGCGTCACAAGCGCAAACCCAAGCCACATTCAAGGCGCAATCACAGCCAATGGCCAAGTGTTTCTCATTAACCCCAATGGCATTTTGTTTGGGCCGAACTCTCAAGTCAATGTCGGTGGGATGGTGGCCTCGACTCTGAACATCACTGATGCCGACTTTATGGCTGGTCAATACACGTTCAAAGGCGATAGCGCCGCTGAGGTCATCAACCAGGGTGCGATCCAAAGCACAACCGATGGCGGCTATGTTGCGCTTTTAGGCGCACAAATTAGCAACGACGGACTAATCGTGGCGCAACTGGGCACAGTTGCGCTGGCAGCAGGCAGCGTGATTACGCTTGATGTGGCCGGTGATAATTTATTAAATGTGACGGTTGACCAAGGTGCCATTGATGCCTTGGTGCGCAACGGCAATCTGATCAAGGCCGACGGCGGTCAAGTCTTAATGACTGCCCGCGGTGCAGGCAGTTTGCTGACCAACGCTGTGAACAACACTGGTGTTGTTCAAGCCCAGAGCATTCAATCTCATGAAGGCACCATCCGGCTTAGCGCAGGCCCCGAGACTGGCACCACCACCGTCAGCGGAACACTTGATGCATCTGGCACCCAGGTTGGACAAACGGGTGGAACTGTGGAAGTCTTGGGCCAGAGCGTCAATATCACCAATGCCAAGATCGACGTGTCTGGTCAATCGGGTGGCGGACAGGTCGTCATAGGCGGAAACTTCCAGGGCAAAGGGCCACAACCAAACGCTCGCAACACAACCCTAGACAGCACCTCGGTGGTGAGCGCCGATGCCACTGGCGCCGGTGACGGCGGTCGTATTTCAGTCTGGTCAGATGAAAAAACCGTGTTTGCTGGCAGCCTGAGCGCACAGGGTGGCCCCCAAGGCGGTGACGGGGGGTTTGTCGAGACCTCGGGCGCAGTGCTTGAATTAGCCGATACCGCAAGCGTGAACACGCTGGCACCGCAAGGAGAAACTGGCATGTGGTTGCTAGACCCTGTGGATTGGACGATTGCCACGGTCGGCGGTGACGAGACACCGGCTCAGGTTGCCACAAGCTTGGCCACAAGCGACAGAACGATCATGGTCGACAACGACATCAATGTTGACTCCCCTGTGACGTGGTCAACATCGCAGAACTTGACCCTTGATGCGGGACGAGACATCAATGTCAACGCAAGCATCACCGCCAGCACTGCTGGGGCGCAATTGATCCTCATCGCCGGCAACGACGTGTTGATAAGCGACGCCATCACCGCCAGTGGCGCAGGCAATCAAATCAACATCACCGCTGTCGGTGACATCACGTCAACCGCAGCCATCACCGCCAGCGAAGCTGACACTGAACTAAATATGACCGCCGGCCAGGACATCACTGTCGGCACCGTCACAACCGACGGTGGCGGCTCCATGGTTTTACGTGCTGATCGAAACGTCACGATCGATACCGCTTCAGCAGCAGCAGGCACCGGCACGGTCAGCCTGTATGCCGACAATGACGGCACCGGACCCGGTGCGCAAGCAGGAACCGTGGTCGTGGGCACAGGCATTACTGCTGTAAACACAATCATTCGCTTTAATCCGGTCACTTATTCGGCTACCTCAACGGAGGTTGCCGCATATGAAGGCAAAATCGTAGGCGCGAGCGACATAAAAGCCTGGGTATTTACACAAGCAGACAACAAGGTCTACGACACAACAACCACAGCCAGCCTTAGTTTTAAGGGCACACCAACCGATGCAAGTGCAGTTACTCTCGTGCCGGGTACAGCAACCTTTGATACGAAAGATGTCGGTGATAGCAAGACTGTCACTTACGACGGATACAGCCTCGGTGGCGTATCGACTGACCTAGCCTTATATTCGGCTGACGGCACCGATACGGCGAGCATCACGCCTGCACAATTGACTGTGAGCGCTACTGGCCAGAACAAGGTCTATGACGCCACAACCGATGCCACCGTTGTCCTGGCAGCTGAGCCCTTGGCTGGCGACAGCATCACGTTGGCCAACACCGAT
>SKIZ01000061.1 GCA_007116135.1 Burkholderiaceae bacterium | reverse complement strand
TTTTCGATCATCGCCGGCGTTGACCCCAAGGTGGGCCTGTACGCCTCGTTCTGTATTGCGACGGTGATCGCGTTTACCGGCGGGCGCCCGGGCATGATTTCAGCGGCCACCGCTGCCATGGCACTACTGATGGTGACCCTGGTTCGCGACCACGGTCTGCAGTACTTGCTTGCCGCCACGGTGCTCACTGGCATGCTGCAAATCGTCGCTGGCTGGATTCGGCTAGCTAGCCTGATGCGGTTTGTCTCACGCTCGGTCATCACCGGGTTTGTCAATGCGCTGGCGATCCTCATTTTTCTGGCGCAAATGCCCGAGCTCATCAATGTCTCGTGGGTGGTCTACGCCATGACCGCCGCGGGCCTGGCCATGATCTACTTGTTGCCGCTCATCACCCGTGCCGTACCCTCACCGCTTGTGACCATTGTGGTGTTAACCGTGGTGGCCATCGCGCTTGATCTCGACATCCGCACCGTCGGTGACATGGGTGAGCTACCGGACACCCTACCGGTCTTTTTGATTCCCGATATTCCCTTGAACTGGGAGACCCTGCGCATCATCTTGCCCTACTCCATGACGCTCATGGTGGTGGGGCTACTGGAGTCGTTACTGACAGCGACCATCGTTGATGACTTAACCGACACAAAAAGCGATAAAAACCGCGAGTGTGTCGGCCAAGGTGTGGCCAACATCACCACCGGTTTTATTGGCGGCATGGCCGGCTGCGCGATGATTGGCCAATCGGTCATCAACATCAAGTCTGGCGGGCGCGGGCGCTTGTCAACCCTGACGGCAGGCATTGCGCTTTTGATCCTGATCGTGTTTCTGGGCGACTGGGTCGCCCAGATCCCGATGGCTGCGCTGGTTGCGGTCATGATCATGGTGTCCATTGGCACCTTTGACTGGCAATCGGTCATCAAACTCAGAGAACACCCCAAAAGCTCAAGCATTGTCATGCTCTCGACCGTGCTTGTGACCGTCTTGACCCATGACCTGGCCAAAGGGGTACTGGTTGGCGTTCTGGCCTCGGGGTTTTTCTTTGCACAAAAGGTCGGGCGTATCCTTAGCGTGCGCTCGCAAGCGCAAGACGAAGGACGATGCCGCACATACACGGTCAAAGGCCAGGTGTTTTTTGCGTCAGCCGAGCGGTTTGTCGATGCCTTTGACTTTCGTGAAGTCATCGACCGGGTCGTCATCGACGTCAGCAGCGCACACTTTTGGGATATCACCGCGGTCAGTGCCTTAGACAAAGTGATCCTGAAGTTTCGCCGCGATGGCACCACGGTGGACGTGGTTGGGCTTAACGAAGCTAGCGCCACCATGGTCGATCGATTTGGCGTGCATGACAAAGAGCATGCCACCGAGGACTTGAACCCCCATTGACAAGCGAACTTTGAGCTTCATCTATCGTTTCAAACCCGTGCAAAGCCTTTATGAATACAACGACTGCCAAACTGACTGACAAAGCCATGGTGTTAGCCTGCGTGGACCATTCACCCTACGCGCCGCGCGTGGCCGACTGGGCCGCCTGGGCCGCGCAGCGATTAAATACCGGTCTTGAACTGCTGCATGTGCTTGACCGCGATCAGCCACTTCAGAGCGACCAAGATCACAGCGGCGCCCTTGGCGTCAATGCCCAAGAGAATCTGCTGAAAAAAATCGTCGACGAGCAAGAGCTGCGCAGCCGCCAAGCACGCGAGACCGGACGACGGTTACTTAACGACTTGCGCCAACGGGTAATCGATCAAGGCTTGACACTGGTGGACATGCGTCAGCGCCATGGCGAGCTGATCGAAAGTTTGCTTGAACGCCAAAACCAGACCGTGCTGGTGGTCATGGGTCGTCGCGGTCACTCTTCTGGCACGACCAGTCGCGAGCTCGGTAGCAACCTCGAACACGTGGTGCGGGCCATGAACCGCCCTATCCTCACGGTCACAGACGAGTTCAAAATACCCAAGCGACTGCTCATTGCTTACGATGGTGGCAGCGCCAGTCGCAAGGGCGTTGAAATGGTCGCCACCAGCCCGGCCTTCGCTGGCATGGCCTGCTCAGTCGTGATGGTCAAAAGTAGCGCCACCAAAGACGCCCCCAAACAACTCGCTGGGGCCCAAGCGCGCTTGGCCCAAGCGGGCTTAGACGTCGATACCCACTTATTGATCGGTGACTTCGAGACCTTGATGAGCAAAAGCATTCAGACGCTTGGCGCCGATTTGCTGGTCATGGGCGCCTACACCCGCTCGCCCATCCGCTCTTTATTTACCGGCAGTCACACCACCGACTTGTTGCGCGCAGCGCGCATCCCAACGTTGCTGCTGCGCTAGCGCCCGACAAAGCGTGCCGGGCGTTTCTCGCGCCAGGCCGCTGCACCCTCGGCCAAGTCTTCAGAGGCCTCGCTATCTAGCACCGCTTGGGTGATTTCTTCGACGTGCAATTGGCCACGCGCAATCAGGTTCAGATGTTTTTTGATGCCTAAAAGCGCCAAGGGCGCCATCGAACACAGTTCGTCTGTCAGTGCTTGCAGACTATCGTCGAGCTCATCGGGTTTGACCAGTTCGGTCAAAAAGCCAATGCGCAGCATCTCATCGGCGTCAATTTGCTTGGCGGTTAAAAAAAGCCGCTTGGCTTGGTCAAGCCCAAGTCGAGTCGCGTAACGCACAAGCCCGCCAGGGTAGAAATGAAGCCCAAGCTTGGCTGCCGGCATGAACATCGTCGCGCCTTGGACACCAATGCGAAAGTCACACCCCAACACCAAATCCGTGCCACCGCCAAACACCCCGCCGTTGACCGCGGCAATCGTGATCGGGCGTGCTTGCTCGACCAAGTCAACCGTCTGCCCAAATAAGAGCGAACTCGGCGTTTGGCCCGAGCCAAACGATTTCAAATCATAGCCACTGCAAAAATACTTGCCCGTGCCCACGATTTGCAACACCAGCACCTCGGGCGTTTGATTGACCACCTCGAGGTGCGCCTGAATCAGGCGCAAATCATCAGCGGACAAGCGATTGGCGTATTTGGGGCGTAAAAACCGAATCGTGGCCACCGACCCATTGATCTCGAGCGCCGGTGGGGAGTTAATTTCACTTAAGTCATTCATCTAGGATGTCCGTTGATAGATCGCTTGGCTTGCCAAAAGCGCATCAATCGATGCCTGGTCCCAGCCAAACTGCTGCAACACCTCCGCGGTGTGCTCACCGAAGTCCGGTGCACGTGCATACACGCTTTGGCCAGGCTCAATCGAACCCATGTTCACTGGCAAGCCCACATGCTTGACTTCGCCCAAGTGGGGGTATTGTACGGTTTCAACCAACTTGATTGCGGCAACCTGCGCATCGTTTAAGGCGTCTGCCACCGAATTGATGGGGCCAGCCGGAATACCATTGGCCAACATGATCTCAGTCCACTCGGTGCGCGTCTTCTGACTCATGGCACGCTCAAACTCTTCTTGCAACACCTGACGGTTACGCACGCGGTCGGCATTGTTTAAAAACCGCTCGTCTTTGACCAAATGCGACAAACCAAGTACTTCGCAGATCTTCTCCCACATCGCGGTTGTCGCGGGTGCGAGATTGATCGGCCCGTCACTGGCCATGAAACTGCCGTACGGTGAAATCACCGGGTGGGCATTGCCCACCGGCTGAGGCACTTCATTGATACTCAGATAGCGCTGGCCCTGAACACTCAACAGACCGACTAACCCCGAGAGCAGCGAGGCCTGCACATGTTGGCCGCGCCCGGTGCGTTGGCGCTCAATGACGGCTGACAACACGCCAATGGTCATCCACATACCGGCAATCATGTCACCAATGGCCACACCGACGCGCGTGGGCCCAGTCTCTGGCATGCCGGTGATGCTCATCAAACCCGAGTAGCCTTGTGCAATCTGATCAAAGCCTGGCCAATCCTTGGCCGGGCCCACATCGCCAAAGGCCGAGACCGAGGCCAGAATCACCCGCGGGTTGTCTTTAGCCAATTGCTCGTAATCAAGCCCCATGGATTTCATGGTGCCCACTTTAAAGTTCTCGACCACGATATCGGCATGCTGGACCAACTTCTTTAAGACCGCCATGCCCTCTTGAGAGCGAAAGTCAAGCGCCACGCAGCGCTTGTTGCGATTGGTGCTTAAGTAGTAGGTGCTCGTGTCGCGATCAAACGGACCCCAGTCACGACTCATGTCGCCTTTGGGGGTGGGCTCGACCTTGATGACATCGGCGCCAAGGTCAGCTAGTGCCATGGTGCCGTAAGGGCCGGCTAGCGCGCGCGTCAAGTCCACGACCTTTAGGCCAGACAATGGGCGATCCATGTTTGCTCCTCCTTTTTTCTCGTTAGTTTGCTAACATTGAGCAATAAAAAAAAATATTATTTTTTGATTCTGACATAAGTCAAATCTATACAGAGACAACCGGGAAAAACCGATTCGCCCATGAAAATCAGACAACTGCAGTACTTTCTTCGCGTCGTTGAAATGCAAAACATCACCCGCGCGGCTGAAAGCTTGCATGTGGCCCAACCGGCGCTTAGTCAACAGATCGGCCTGCTTGAAGACGAGCTTGGCGTCAAATTGCTCGCGCGCGGCTCCAAAGGCGTGACGGCCACCACTGAAGGGCAACTGCTCTACCGCCATGCCCAAACCATCTTGCGCCAAGTTGAAAACACCAAAAGCCTGCTGACCAAAACCACCAGCCAGGTCTCGGGCTCAGTCTCTATTGGTTTGGCCTCAAGCACCGCGCGACTGGTGTGCTTGCCACTGCTAGCGGCTGCTCGCAAAATCTACCCCTCGGTGGTCATTGAAACGGTCGACACGCCAAGCGCTGACTTGACCAAACTGGTCATGCAAGGCCGGGTGGACTTCGCCATCTCGCCCGATCAGCAGGCCATCAAAGGCTTGGTGCGCATGCCACTTTTTACCGAAGAGCTCTATTTGCTGACCCATCAAAGCGTTGAATTCAAGCGCCCGCGCGTGACCGTTGACGACATGTCGCCATTGAATTTTGTGCTGCCAAGCCCGCCGAACCAATTGCGTGCGATCTTTGACCAAATGTTTCATGCCGAACGCCGCTCCTATAACCTTTTTGCCGAAGCCAGTACCTCGGCCATCCTGGTGCCCGTGGTGGCAGCCGGTCTGGCCTCGACCTTGCTGCCTTACGCCGCCTTTAAGGCTGATCTCAATATCAGCCCGATTCGCAGTCACCGCCTGCACACGAACCCCAAACGCGAAATGATGTTGTGCGTCTCCGAAACCTCGGTGACAAGCCACGCCGTCGAAAAAGTCATTGAACTGCTGCGCGAAGTCATCAAGGACCTCGTGCTCTCTAAGCAGTGGAAAGGCTGCGAGCTGCACTACTAGGCCGCTCGCAGTCCAGGTTGCTTGAGGACCAATCTAGAGACCCAACTTTTTCTGGGTCATCTCGACTAAGCGGGTCATGTCCTTGGCACCGTGTCCAGCGTCAAAGGTCTCTTGCCAAAGCTTGGCATTGGTGTGGCAGATCGGCGCATCAAGCCCCACGCCATCGATAATCGAGATGCCGATACCGACGTCCTTGTTCATGAGTGCTAACGAGAACCCAAAGTCCCAGGTTTTACCCAACACGGCCTTGGGCCAAGTCACGCTAGACATGTAGCTGCCGCCGCTTGAAGCACTGACGACCTTTTGCATGATGGCCGGATCGAGCCCGAACTTCTCGCCGGCGGCAAAGACTTCGCCGGTGGCCGCCAAAATCGTGGCAGCGAGCAAATTATTCAACGCTTTGACCGCATGGCCGGTGCCTACCGCACCGGTATGCACGACATTGGCGCCCATGCGATCAAACAAAGGTTTGAGAGCCTCAAAGTGCGCCGCATCCCCGCCAGCCATGATCGCCAGTGACCCGGCCTGCGCACCGGCAGGCCCGCCCGAGACCGGCGCATCGACATAACCGATGCCTTTGGCCTGGGATTTTTCAGCGTTGGCAATCGAGTTGGCAGGCGTGGCTGAACTCATGTCAACGATCACGCTGCCTTGGGTCATCACCGACAACAGCCCGGGCTTGCCATCTGCGCCGCAAACCACCTGATCAATCACGCTGCTGTTGGGCAGCATCAAAATCACGACATCTGCGCTCGCGAAATCGCCCAAGTCTTTGGCCACCTTGGCACCGACTTCGCCGGCGATGCGTGCAGC
>SKIZ01000141.1 GCA_007116135.1 Burkholderiaceae bacterium | reverse complement strand
CCAGCCAACTCTCGCTGACTGGGATTTTCATTTTCTGGTGGGTCGGCCGGGACTCGAACCCGGGACCAACGGATTAAAAGTCCGCTGCTCTACCAACTGAGCTACCGACCCCGAAGCCCGCAATTATGTATTCTTTCCTGACCCCTGTCAAATTGAGGGTCCTGTCAATCGATTGCGAGCCTAACGGTAGGCTTACGGCAGGTAGACCCAAAGGGCTCACCCAAACCCCACCGGTAGCTAGAAAGCCGGCTGTGCCACTAATGAACGGGTACGGGATCGATGTCTAGCGTCGTTACTCGAGTGAGCTCGCGCTTGTAAGTCACATCATCAAATGGTCTGGCACGATGCATGGTCATGCGGTTGTCCCAAATTACTAAGTCTCCTTGCGTCCACTCGTGAAAGTGCACAAACTCGCGCTGAATACAGTGCTCCATCAGATCTTTCAGCAATAGCCGCCCTTCTGGTATTGGCCACTGCATGATGCGGTTTGCGTGTGAGGCCAAGTAAAGCGATGGGCGCGTTGAATCAGTGAAACGGCGCACCAGCGGATGGACCGCGCCGGGTAGCCGGGCAGCTTCCTCGGGTGAAAAATCAAAACCCATGATGTGACGTGAGTAGACAATAGAGTGATGAGCATCTAGGCCATCGATAAGCTCTTTGGTCTGCTCATCAAGTTTCTCGTACGCCGTTCTCATGTCAGCAAACTCGGTGTCGGCTCGCACCGGCGGAATCGTACGCGCATAAAGCATAGAGTAGCGACCAGCTGGAGACTCAAACGAGGCATCTGTGTGCCAGATACGGTTACTGATGCCGTTAATTCGACGGCGGTCCTCGGCGCTTAGGATATCCCCATCGCCACTGACGTTCGAAATGTCGGTAATCGCCTCATCACCATAGCGATTCTTGCCAAGCACAGCTGCTGAGGTTTTTCGGTGTAATTGGCCATCTAAGCGCTGGGCGAACGCAACCTGTTGCTGTCCGGTGAGATTCTGCCCCTTAAATACCAACACCCCATATTGGGTCATTGCGGCTCGAATAGCAGCTAGGCTCGACTCATCGGTCAGCCTACCAAGGTCGACGTGGCTTGCCTGCGCCATGAAAGTCCGATGCAAAGGGGTAAACGAAATCGCATGCTGATAACGAACCTGCTCAGCCATAAGGTCTGCCATTTGTCGTCCTCCATTCTGTTGTGGTGTGGCGCCCGGCGATCTGTAGCCTGAGCGCTTGGGTGCGCCACAGTTGTCTGTTTAATAACGTTGTAGCGCATTAATGACGTTGATCACAACCGTTATCAAATCAGTGCCCGCAGCCGAATATCGGCCGTGCTATGCATGTCACCACTCACCCATCAGTTCAGCGATAGCCATGATCACCGCTCGGGCTAAGAACCCGCGCAGGTCAGTATCGGTCAACGGGCCGGCGCAATGGCCAGCAGCGTCTGGCCCAAGCCTCTATGAGTGAGCATCAGACCCCTCAGACGGGGCCACGCCTTACCTCGCACGTGAAATACGCACCTCAGCACCTCGGCGCTTGACCTCCAACCCTTCAGAGGGCAGGATCTTCAAGCCTTCTAGGCCCTTGATGTAACTCGAGCCCTGCATTTGCATGACACGGATTTTGTTGCGCATAACCACCGGGTTGTGGATGGGCATACCAAACATCCAAACCTCGTCGAGCAGTTTTGCCGAATTAAATTCACCCGTGTGGCGAGTCGCCGGCCCAAGGCACAACATGTGCCCTTCTCGCCCAAAGACCGGGATCATATCGAGGCCAACATCCATTTCAATGGTTTGACCACCGTCATAGCGCCAGCCGGTGCGCAAATCCCACCAACCTTCGGCCTCGGGCAAATAAACCTGCGTGCGAGTACCCGATTGCGTCACTGGCGCGACCAACAAGGCTGGACCACATTGATACTGCGTATCCCAACTGTGCGCTTGCCGATCCTGAGGAAACGACATCGCCATAGAGCGCTGTACCGGCAGCCCCGTGCGCGCGGCATCCTCAATGGCACCAAGCACATAGGGAATCAATCGATAACGCCACTGCATCCATTGAGCCACGAGCTCATGGTGCGCCTTTGACAACTGCGCGCCCAGTAGATGGTCAGCACGTTCGAACTGGAAGTTCCCAGAAAACACGCACATCGCCAACCACCGCAGATACAGCTCTGGATCGAGATCTGCTTTGGCCTCATCGCCAAGCGCATGCATTTGCAAAGGCAATCCGCTATGACCAGTCGATAGGGCAGCTCTTAGCGATTCACATAAACCTTCCCAAGAAAACGACACCGAAGTTGCAGCCTGCCACGGATACCGTTGCCCAGCCGGCACTAGGTCATTGGTAAGAACCAAACCCTCGGGTGGCACCTTGTGGCCAGCGCACGCCTCGTAGAGTGCCTGTCTGACGAGCATCGGGTAGAGTGTGCGCAACGTCGAGCCCGACTCGCCCCCGCGCGCTGTGACGTCATCAGGCAAATCAAGTTGCACATCGCACCAGACCGCCGAAACCCCATCATCGGCTAGCTGACGGTGACGCTCAACCCACTGTCGGTAGACATCTTTATGGGTTAGATCAAGCAGCCCAAAATCTTGCCCGCCCGTCACCTCATTGCCTGGCATCACGCACGCCTGACCGCTATCCTTTAACAGCAACCAACCTCGATCCTCTAATTCTTCGAATGTGGGCGTGTCCGTTAGCACCGCCGGTAAAGACGGCAATGCGACTTGAATCGACTTCGACGCAAATAGGTCGAGCACCTGCTTGGGGTCGGGAAACCGTTGATTGTCCCAGTCTAAGGCGAGCTTTGACTCTTGCAAGCGCCACGCCATCGGTGCGCGCATCATCACGTTATCAAGCGCCACACCCTGGGTGCGCAATTGCTCAACTTGTTCAATGATTTGTGAGGCTGTTGTGGCTACGGGTTGTTTTAACCATGTCCCAACTGCCCATAACGAGACCTGCCCAGCGCGTCCGGTGATTGCGGTGTACTGATTCAAAATCTCTGTCGGTTCGCCGGTGAACAAAAACAAATCGAGAACGGGAGCCTGGACATGTACTTCGTATAGTGCGCTGTCAGTTTGGCCAATATCGTGATCAACCCGACCCATCGCATTGACATACAGACCCCAGCCCCTCGGGCTCCAGGCCAGCGGTAAGGCACGATGTGCCGGATCATCGGAAACCACATACTCGCCGCGGCGATTCAGATCCGAGACCGTCTCACCCAAACCAAACACCGTATCATCGCCTGAGAGCATCAACCCAAAGGACCAGTGACCGTCATCATGCCCGATGCCATGCTCATCAAATGACAACAAGCACTCTTGATCTCGCATGATGGCAAGGGCGAACCCCTGTTTGCCTACCCTCAAGGTGACATCACCCTGGCAGATGTCCCAGTGCTCTGGACTATCGGTTTGCGCCATTTGCGCTTCGCTAATGGCATCGGCCCTGGCAATCATCATCTCGGCGCGCACCTTCGCGCGCGCCGCGCTTGGCAGATCATGCGCGACCGCCTCGGCCGGGCCCAACCTAACTCTGAATACACCCGGCGCGTGTGGTTCCACAACCAGTTTGTAACCACTGCCCGCATCAAAGGAAATTTTGGCCGGGTTGGTCTGTAGGAGTTTTAGTGAATCAAGATTCATTGGTTGGGTTGAACAGTCCGACGGCTAAAACCTCTATTTTGACGGATTTGCGCGGATTTATAAACTCAAGCGCCACATTAGCCATAAAAAATCGGGTAAAACCCTGCTTGGCCAGCGCTCATGCGCCTTACAAACTGTCACAAACGAACCACAGATCAGTCCGTTGGCGATTAATATTTTGTTAGTCGAAATTAAGCGGCGATTTCCACTAATAATTCGCTGGGCAGTTCAGGCGGTTTGCCAGCCAATGCATCACGAATCAATTCAGCACCAAGAACTGACCAAGTCAAACCGCGCGAAGCCGCAGCCGTGAACGCCCAAAGGTGTCTGACACCTGGCACTGGCGCAATCACCGGCAAGCGCCCGGGGAGCACCGCACGCCAGCCTGCCCAACCCGAGAGCGAATCAACATCGCTTTCGCTAGGCAGGTTTTGGGTTCCGAGCAAACGTTTGGCGCGATGCACGTTCGCCAGCCTGCCCTCAGGCGTGCACTGAGCGCGGTCCACACCGTGCGCGTAGGTCCCCCCGGACACACACCACCCATCGACGGCGGGCAACACGTAGCCGTCACCGGCGACCACACAGCGCGGGCCCCAAGCAACGCTTTGCTGCGGCAAAAACGTGATCTCGCCTGCCACGCGATGCAAGTTCGACAGTCGCCGGCAAGCGGCAAGCGACGCATCAAGTTGGGAACGACTCAACAAGGCAGGCACATCAAACGCGTTGGCCAAAACCACCAGGCGCGCTTGCGCCACCGTTTGCCCTTGCCCATCACGAGCCTCCCAGTGCGTGAGCGTTTGATCCAGACGGTTGACCTCGGTCTGAATAGAGCGCACCCCTGGCGTGGCCTGTAAAGCAGCCAACAAACGCGGCACGCGCACAAGCCAGCCATGCGGGTACCAAATGCCGCCGCGCGGCAGCGCCAGACCCGCTTTCTCACTGGCTTGGTCTTGATCGAGCCAATGCGCCCACTCGGGCTGGTTAAATGCCTGGACCTGTGCATGTAGATCCAAGAACCGCCGATCGTCAGGCGCACGTTCTAACTGAATGGCACCGCAAGGACTGGCCACTGCATCACCCAAACGGCGCCAGTAATCACTGGCCCGTTTTGTCGCCAGCCGCGCAAGCCTGACCCTGGCGTTGTCATGACGTGAAATCACGGGTGTTAACGCGGCTGCAAGGTGCTGTGCGTGGGTAAATTGAGCTTGGGCCAAGGTGACTTGCCAGCCCGACTCAGCCAAGACTGCAGCCACGGTAGAGCCAATAATCCCGCCACCGACCACGAGCGCGTCGCGCTCTTGGTCGTCAAAGCGTAAATCCGACCATGGTGGCCAAGGCGAGGAATCTATCATTGTCACGTTATCGTTTTGATGAAGTGGTTACATTAACGCAATCCCAACGATGGAGTTCTGCCGCATGATGCCTTATGCGCAATACCTCGAGACCGCTGTGCGCGCCGCGCGCGCAAGCGCCACCGTGCTCGAGCGCCACCACAACCGGCGCGCTGACCTGGTGATCGATCACAAAGGCAAAAACGATCTGGTGTCTGAGGCAGATCGGCAAGCCGAACAAGCCGCCATGGCTATTTTGCAGCAAGAAACACAAGCACTTGGCATCATTGGCGAGGAGTTCGGCGGTCAGGCAGGCGCGCAGGCGACCTGGTATATCGACCCCCTAGATGGCACGACAAACTACCTGCACGGCCTGCCGCACTACGCTGTCTCGATCGGTTTGGTTGCAAAAGCCGGGACCGTTGACCCCACCGGCCAAACGCTAAAACAAGATGAGCCCGTTCTCGGTGTCGTCTACGACATCGCTGGCCAGGAGATGTTTACTGCCATGCACGGCGTTGGCGCCTGGCTTAATGGTCAACGCATCGGCTGCACTAAAACCAATCAAATTGGCGACGCGCTCGTGGCGACCGGCATACCGATGCGAAACTTCAGTTATCTTGAGCAATATCTGGCCGCATTAAAAGATCTGGTGCTAAACACCCGGGGCATCCGACGTTACGGTTCAGCCGCGCTTGATCTTTGCTGGGTGGCTGCCGGGCGTTTTGACGCCTATTGGGAGCAAGGCATCCAAAGCTGGGACGTCGCCGCCGGCACTGTGATCGCCCGCCAAGCCGGTGCTGTCGTACTTGACCCGTATGACTCAAATGCAAGCTGGCCTGCCCATGGGCGCGTGCTTGCCAGCACCCCCTTGCTGACGGACCAGTTGCTAGGCTTAATCCTGCCACATATGCAAGACGCCCCCGGTCTTTAGCCTTCGGTGGTGGCGGCTTGCTCGACGGCCTGCTCGCGCAAGAGCCGTCGCATGGTCTTACCGACCGTGTTTTTTGGTAATGAATCAACGATCACAATGTCACGCGGGCGCTTATACCCCGTCAAGCGCTCGCGCGCCCACGCCTGCAGCGCACCGGTGTCGATTTGCGCGCGAGCGGCAACCACAAAGAGGCGAATGAACTCACCGCCTTCGCCGTCTGGCACCCCAACAGCGGCACACTCGGCCACATCAGGGTGACCGGCAAACACCGCGTCGATCTCAGCCGGATAAACATTAAAGCCAGAGACCAAAATCATGTCTTTTTTGCGATCCACAATACGGATCTGACCATCGCTGGTGCGCACACCAATATCGCCAGTCAGCAGGTACCCCTGCTTGGTCATGGCCGCCGCAGTGGCCTCAGGCGCTTGCCAATAGCCCAGCATGACCTGCGGTCCCTTGACCGCGATTTCACCTTCTTGGCCATCCGGCACGGGTTGCTGATCATCGTCCAAAATCACAACTTCAGTGCCAGGCACAGGCCACCCAACCGTGCCAGAAAAACAGGTCGCATCGGTGGGGTTGGCACAGATGACTGGCGCCGTCTCAGACATGCCGTAGCCCTCGATGATGGTGTGCCCGGTCAGCGCTTGCCATTGGTTGGCCACGGGTTCGTGTATCGCCATGCCGCCGCCAAGCGCAATACGCAGGTTGGTGAAGTCCAACGCACAAAAATTCTTGTCCCGCATCAAGGCCGCAAACAACGTGTTTACCCCTGGAAAAATATGGGGCTGCTCCTGGCGCCACAGGCGCGTCAATGCCTTGAAGTCGCGCGGATTAATCACCAGAACTAGGCGCATACCCGCGCACAGACCATAAAGTTCGCACACCGTCATGGCAAACACATGATAGAGCGGTAGCGCTGTTAGCATCGTCAACGGCTTGGGCAACAAGTCACCGAGCGCAGGCTGCGCAATTCGATCGACTTGCAAAATATTGGCAATCACATTGCGATGGCTCAGCATCGCCGCACGCGGCTCGCCAGTCGTGCCCCCGGTGTACTGCAAGAAAGCCAGATCATCGGGCTGCGAGTTAACCGCAGCCAGTGGCAATTGGACTGCCTCTTGCAAAATGCCCTTGAGCGACTTCGCCCCTTCGATATTCCAGCTAGGCACCTTGCGTTGCACGTGGCGCACAACAAAATTAACCAGCCCCCGTTTGACGCTTGGCATTAGATCCCCGGCCGTGGCGACCACCACATGCTTGGGTCGATCGCTCGCGGGCACTTGTTGCAGCGTCGCAGCAAAGGCTTCAAACAAAACAATGACCTCGGGTCGACTGTCACGCAGCTGCCCTTGCAACTCGCGCGCGGTGTATAGCGGATTGATGTTCACAACCACACAGCCAGCACGCAATGCCCCGATCAAGGCGACTGGGCTCACCAGAACATTGGGCAGCATGATGCCAACACGGGCACCGGGCGCCAGACCAAGCGACTGCAACCAAGCCGCCCAAGCGCGTGACTGTTCATCGAGTTGCGCATAAGTCATCTCCACACCGAGCGACACGAGCGCGACGCGGTCGCGATAACGCTCAAAGGCCTGATGCAGCATTGCAACCAATGAGCTGTAACTATCGATTGCACCTAGATTCGCATTTGCGTTTTCCACAACCCCTCCCCCCGGCAAACAGCCTTATAACGGACTCACATGACGGTTTGATCACACTGTTTTACCCTCATAATAACGAGCAGTGAGCTCGAATGGAGATTCGCATGAAACAATTGGAACCGTTTTTGCAATGGCAAGACGAGATCAAGGCGATCCGGCGCGACATCCACGCGCACCCGGAACTAGCCTATGAAGAGCACCGAACGGCTGACATCGTTGCCAAACAATTAACCGATTGGGGCATCAAGATTGACCGCGGTCTCGGTGGCACAGGCGTGGTTGGTATCGTCACGGGAAGCCTCGCGCACGACCCAGGCCATGCGATTGGTTTGAGGGCTGACATGGATGCGTTGCCGATGCAGGAATTAAACACATTCAGTCACGCCAGCCAATACCCCGGCACCATGCACGGCTGTGGCCACGACGGCCATACAGCGATGCTTCTGAACGCCGCCCGTTATCTGGCGCAGCATCACGAATTCGCTGGCACCGTCTACCTGATTTTTCAACCGGCCGAAGAAGGTGCCGGCGGCGCCAAACGCATGATTGAAGACGGGTTATTCAAAAAATTTCCCATGAAAGCCGTATTTGGCATGCACAACTGGCCCGGCATGCCAGTTGGCTCGTTTGGGGTCACCCCGGGGCCCATCATGGCCTCAAGCAACGAGTTTTTCATCGAGATCAACGGCAAAGGCGCCCACGGAGGTATGCCCCACCTTGGCCACGACCCGATTGTCGCGAGTGCGCAGATCATCCAGGCGTTGCAGACCATTGTCAGCCGCGATCGTCACCCGTTAGAGGCCGCGGTCATCAGCGTCACCCAGGTCCATGCCGGCAGTGCCATGAACGTCATCCCGAGTCAGGCTGAACTCAAAGGCACTGTGCGCACGTTTACCAACGAGACGCTTGATCTGATCGAAAAGCGAATGGGCGAACTAGTCCAGTACACAAGCCAAGCCATGAACTGCGAGGCCAAGCTAGCTTTCAAGCGCAACTACCCGCCCACGATCAACGAGGCCAAGCAGACTGCGCTTTGTATTGAAGTCATGCGTGACATCGTCGGCGATGATCAGGTCAATCCACAGGTCGTGCCGACAATGGGCGCGGAGGATTTCGCTTTCATGCTTCAAGAGCTGCCAGGCTGCTACGCCTGGATTGGCAACGGTCTGGGCGAGCATCGTGATGCAGGCCACGGGCTCGGTCCTTGCATGCTGCACAACGGATCCTACGACTTTAATGATGATTTACTGCCCCTAGGTGCGACCTACTGGGTTCGCCTGGCGCAACACTGGTTTTCAAAAAATAGCGCTTCTGCTTAACGGCAACAGGACGGCAAGGTATGGCACAACAAGCCGAAGATCAATTGACCGGCAATCGTCGGCTCGATCCCGAAGACGCTCAACAAGCGTTGACCCGGGTACAAGAACAGCTGCGCCGACATGCGGTGGTCGAGCAACTCGTTCAAAAACAAGAAGAAGGTGATGAGCGCGCCCCATTGGTGCAAGGCTTGCTGCAAAGGCAGCACGAGGCCGAATTACGCGCCCTGGTCAACTCCCTGCACCCGGCTGACATCGCGTTCATCCTCGAGTCCCTGCCCAAGCAAGAGCGCGAACTCATTTGGCAACTCGTGCGTGCCGAATTTGACGCAGAGGTCTTGGTAGAGGTCGCAGATTGGGTGCGTCAATCGTTGATCGATACGATGGATCGGGCGGATTTGGTGGCGGCCACCGAGAACATGGACGCCGACGAAATCGCTGACTTGATTGCCAATTTACCGCCCGACGTGATTGAGGAAGTGCAAAAGGGGCTCACGCCCAAGGAGCGCGCCCAACTCATTGAAGCCATGGGCTATCCGGCCGATAGCGTGGGCGGCATCATGGACTTTGACATCGTGCGTGTGCGCGACGATGTCACGCTTGAGGTCGTACTGCGATATCTGCGCCGCCAAGACGAGTTGCCTGACCATACTGACCAGATTTTTGTTGTGGATCGAACCGATCGACTCTTGGGCACGCTGCCTTTGTCTGCGCTGCTGCTCAACGATCCCGATGATGTCGTACGCAAGGTCATGGCCACCGACTATCTGACGCTTGACCCCATGGATGCCGATAATGAGGCCGCACTTGCGTTTGAACGCTATGACCTGGTCTCAGCACCGGTCATCGATAACCGCGGGCGTCTGATTGGCCGTGTCACGATTGCCGACGTAGTCGATGTGATTCGTGAAGACTCCGAAGAGCAGGAGCTCTCGCGCGCAGGTATGCAAGAAGAAGATATTTTTGCGCCGGTCACCCGTGCTTTGCGCAACCGCTCCCCCTGGATTGTGCTGAACCTATGCACTGCGGGTATTGCCGCGTTTGTGGCATCGCGTTTTGAGGACACAGTTGCCAACATCGTTGTGCTGGCGTTTCTGATGTCAATTGTGGCCGGTATCGCTGGCAACTCGGGCAATCAGACCATGACCATGATCATTCGCGCACTAGCCATGGGGCGGGTGACGACACAAAACGCCTGGCAATTGATCAAGCGCGAGTTTTCCATCACCCTGGTGGTGGGCACCTTTGGCGGGCTGGCCGCAGCTGGCTTTGCCTGGGTGATTTCTGGCTCGATTGCTATTGGCTTGGTGATGATGTTTGCAGTGATTGGCAACATGCTCGTAGGCGCCACCATGGGCGTGATGGTGCCGATTGTGCGCTCTCGACTTGGCAAAGACCCAGCGATCGGCTCCTCGGTGCTTTTGACTTTTGCCACGGACTCCTTGGGTTTCTTTATCTTTCTGGGTCTAGCCACGCTATTTCTGATTTGATGGGCCTAACACGGGACCTAAGACTGCCGCCCGGGCCAGTAGCGCGCAATCACACGCAACACCGGGTTGCGTGAATCGGCGCAATAGCGATACGGATCTTCACGCAGCTTTCGCCACTTGCGCTTAGCCGGGGAGATCGGCGCGGGCGCCTCGTTACTGTTTTCCAGAAAACGCTGGCTGTGATACTGCATCGCTGCAAACTCTGACCCAAGCTCAGCCTTTTGTTTTTCGGTTAACTGACTGGCTTTTAACTTCTCGGCCAGTTTGCGCGCTTGCTGTACATGTTGCAGCAAGCGCTTGGGCGCCTCTTGCTCATTGGCATCGATGCGTAGTTGATCGAGGATGTCAGTGATCTCGCGCGACAAGCGCAGTGCCGCGCTGGTGTCACGCAGCACCGAAATCAAGCGGTCGTCTATCGCTGCAGCTCCCGCCTGCGACGCCTCGCTCACCGAGAGCCCCTGCGCACGGGCCAGCGACACCAGCGCCTGACTAATGGCGTAGGCAGGCCTGGCCTCGGTGAAGGGGAAATAGTTAGCCAGTTTGATTTTGCTCTGGTCGCGTGCATGAATCATCGCAAAGCCTACCCAACGCCATGCGGGTACAAGCTCTTTTGGCAACGTGCGAAGCGTCTGCTCGAGCGCCACAAACAACACCTCGGCGTCCTCGATGCTGGCGTAGTCACCAGGGGTATGACAGTAATCATCCAAATACGACTGCGCTAGATCGAGTTGCGCTAACTCCTGTTCTAAAGCCTTTTTATCAGTGATCCGATAGCTTTGCAGGATCAACTTGGTGGGCAGCTTTAACTCATCACGTTGGCGCCGCAGCTTTAAGCGTCGATTAGTCCAGGTGTATGCCAACTTGGTCTCTGGCGCTAGCTGCAAAGCCGACTCGACATACTCAATGTCGGCAGCCGTCGTCTCTGTGGGCATGACAGCGACACGCAGCTTGGCGAAGTTTGCGTAAGACGCCGGTTCTTGCTTGTGCAGTTCACGCATGGCGGCCATACGCCGATTGCCGTTGACCACCACGCCGGTGCGAGTCACCAGTAGCGGCTCGGTCTGCTGCGCCTGTTGGGCAAGCTCCTGATAAATCGGACCTCTTGCGTCGCGAGACAGCGCAAGTAACAACTCGTGCAGCGTTTGCTGGACCCAGTCTTGCTCTATCGCTTGGTAGAAGGCAGGGCGCTGCCAACCTTCAGTTTCAAGTTTGGCCTCTAATTGCGTGATGATCCGGCCGTTTTCCGGGCGATATAACGGCAGATCAAACGGCACTTCGATAATGGGCAGTTCACGATATTGCCCACGAAACAAAACGAATGTGCTGCCCTTGACACCGTTTTTGCACTGCTCCTCTATCACGACCTGTCTGTCAGTTGTCATGCTCACTCCCAACATCACTTCGCTGCCAAATCAGTTTGACTGTACCCCCTCCCCATCTGCCAGCCATGCCATGGTCAAGGTGTAGGTGACAGCCAACACCACCGGACCAATAAAGATCCCGATCAAGCCAAACGTGAGCAAACCGCCAATCACCCCAAACAATACCAGCAACAAGGGTAAGTCGGCACCACGCTTGATTAACCAGGGCCGCAAGAAGTTATCAAGCATGATCACCGGCACGCTTGCCACGGCCAAAAAGATTGCCCAACCCATAGAGTCGCCCTGCCAAAACATCCAGATCACCGCCGGTATCAGAATCGGTGATGGTCCGATTTGAGCAATGCACAACAACAACATCAAAGCGGCCAAAAAGCCAGCGTAGGGCACGCCGGCCACAGCCATCACCAAAGCGCCAAGCAGCGTTTGCACCAGCGCGGTGACAAAAACACCAAGCGCCACGCTACGGATGGCTTGGGCCGATAACGTCACGGCCGAGCGCCCCCGCTCACCGCCTAGACGCTCACCCATACGCCGCAGCAGGGTCGCGCCTTGCTCGCCATACATGTACATGACGGCGGCAATCACCGTCATGAGGAAAAACGAAATCAAAAGCCCACCTAAGCCGCCAATCTGACCAAGCGCCCACTGACCAGCACGTGACAGGTGCGGACCGACGTACTCCTGGAACAGCTCGTTGGTGCCGTGCGCGGCGAGCTCGTGCCAGGCAACAGCAAGTCGATCACCGACCACGGGCAAAGCAGAGACGATCGGCGGTGGCGGTGGCAAGCCGTTGGCAATCAATTCCCGAATCCACAAACGCACGCCCTCGCTGTGCTCAAGCACAACGGTAATCGACAGCCAAAGGGGCAGCACCAGCAACATCAAGATGGCCAACACCATGACCGCGGTCGCCAAAATGCGGCTGCCGCGCAAGGCGCGCTGCACCGCCGTCATGACCGGCCAGGTGGCCACCACAATCATGGCCGCCCAGACGCCAGCGGCCATAAACGGCAACAACACCCAAAAAGACAACAACAGCAAGCCTGCAATCGCCACGACCGACAAGACGTAGCGCATGAAATCGATCTGAACCATAAAAGAGACATCTCCAAGGGCAGCTACTGAAACGCATATCAGCAGACCCATTTAAGCACGGCAATTGCGCCAACCTGATGGCATTAGGCACAGTGTCATCTGAGTGTCACGTCATTTTCATACTATCGAAAAACCTCAGAAAGTACCAACAACCAAAACCGCCCGCAATAAAACGATAGGACGGACCATGCCTGATTCCAACAATCACAACCCAACGTACCGAGAACGCATCGAGGCTGACCGAATCGACAGCTTTGACCAAGAGCTTGAAATGGAGCTTGACGATGACCGCTTGGACGAACTGCTACTAGACGTGCCAGCCCAAGGCCCGGCAGGCGAACACGCCATGGACCGGCGGCTTTACTTCAAGGAACTGTTTCGCCTGCAGGGCGAGCTCGTCAAACTGCAAGACTGGGTAGCGCACAAAAAACTCAAGGTAGTGGTGCTCTTTGAGGGACGCGACGCCGCTGGCAAAGGTGGCGCTATCAAACGCATCACTCAGCGACTTAATCCCCGGGTCTGCCGTGTGGTGGCACTACCAGCACCGAGTGAAAGAGAAAAAACCCAGTGGTACTTCCAGCGCTACGCCAGTCACCTGCCGGCAGGCGGCGAAATGGTGTTGTTTGACCGCAGTTGGTATAACCGGGCCGGCGTCGAACGGGTCATGGGGTTTTGCAGTGAACAAGAGTGCGAGGAGTTTTTCCGCACCGTACCCGCATTTGAAGACATGTTGGTGCACTCTGGGATCATCCTCATCAAGTATTGGTTCTCCATTACCGACCAAGAACAACATGCCCGATTTACGATGCGCATTAAAGACCCGCTTAAGCAATGGAAACTAAGCCCCATGGATCTGGAGTCGCGCCGTCGCTGGGAGGACTACACCAAAGCCAAAGAAGAGATGCTTGAACGCACCCACAACCCGCAGGCACCTTGGTGGGTCGTTCATGGCAACGACAAAAAGCGCGCTAGGCTTAACTGTATTGCTCACTTGCTCGAGCAAGTCCCGTATGGCGAGATCAATCACCCCGAGATCGTTTTACCCCAACGGGTGCACAACCCAGACTACATCCGGCACCCGGTGCCCCAAAGCATGCTCGTGCCAGATCGGTACTAACGGTTAATCCCACCAAACGGCTCTAGAGCACCGTTATCGGGTGCGCCATTCTGGTATCTTCGCCTAAAGATTTGGTAAAAAAAGCATAAAAACCTGGCGCCTGATGATCGACCGCGCCAGCACGCCACACCGGGGGCAGGAGAGGCAAATGAGTGATTTCATATTGCGCCAGAACTTAAAGCCTGGCTTAGTCAGACTGACGATGAATCGGCCGCAACAGTTCAATGCATTGTCCGAACAGATGATGGCGGCGATGGCCCGCGAACTAGAGACGATAGCCCAGCAGCCGCAGACCAAGGTTGTGATTTTGGCCGGCGCTGGCCGTGCCTTTTGCGCGGGTCATGACTTAAAGGAAATGCGCGCCGAGCCCTCTGAAGCCTACTACAAAGCACTTTTTAGCCAGTGCAGTGAGCTGATGCTGGCCTTGCAGCGCCTGCCCCAACCGGTCATCGCCCAAGTCCAGGGCATCGCCACAGCAGCAGGCTGCCAGCTCGTGGCCATGTGCGATTTGGCGCTAGCTGGGCACTCAGCCCGCTTTGCGGTATCGGGGGTCAATCTGGGGCTCTTTTGTTCAACGCCCTCGGTGGCCTTGTCGCGCAACATCGGCCGCAAGCAAGCCATGCAGATGCTTTTGACCGGCGAGTTCATCGACGCAGCAAAAGCCTGCGACTGGGGCTTAGTCAACCAGGTCGTAGCCGACGACGACCTAGCGGCGCAAACCGAGGCTTTAGCCGACCAAATCCTGGCTAAACCGGCCGGCGCATTGCGCTTAGGCAAGCAACTTTTCTATGCCCAGATGCAAGACAACATGGCGCGCGCCTATGAACTGGCCTGCCACACCATGGCTAGCAACATGATGCAAGACACCGCACTCGAGGGTGTTCAAGCCTTTATCGAAAAACGTTCGCCGCGTTGGCCAACTTAAAAGCTATACACTGAGTTTTCGCTCATTGCACCTAACTGCGCGACCCATCCAAACGCGCAAATGAGACACTGACTGTCCTATTCGGAGCCCTCTTATCATGGCTGTACAGTACACCCCCCCAACCGAAGACATGAAGTTTGTCATCGACCATGTGGTCGACAGCGCATTGATAAGACAGATGCCCGCTTACACCGAGTTCAGCGACGATGTCACTGAGGCGGTGCTAGAGGAGGCCGGTAAATTTGCCGCACAGGTCATCTCCCCGCTAAACACCAGCAGTGATCATGAGCCAGCTAGCCTGTCGGCGTCGCACGAGGTCAAAACCAGCACGGGCTTTGTACAAGCGTACGAACAATATGTCCAAGCCGGCTGGAACGCGCTTGCAGGCAACCCCGAGCATGGCGGCCAGGGGCTGCCGCAAGTGCTTGCCACAGCCACCAATGAAATGCTGCACAGCGCCTGCATGTCCTTCGGTTTGTGTCCCATGCTCACCGCCGGCGCCATTCACGCACTTGAGCACCACGGCAGTCAGGCACAAAAGGCGACCTACCTGCCCAAGCTCATTAGCGGCCAGTGGGCCGGCACCATGAATCTAACTGAACCGCAAGCCGGTTCAGACCTGGCAGCCATCACCTGCAAGGCGCAACCTAAAGATGACCATTACCTCATTAGTGGGGTGAAAATTTACATTACCTACGGCGAACATGACCTGACAGAAAACATCATTCATCTGGTGCTCGCGCGCTTGCCCGATGCACCGGCCGGGGTCAAAGGGATTTCCCTTTTTATTGTGCCGAAATGGCTCGTTCAAGCCGACGGCACACTCGGTGCTCGTAACGATGTCAAATGCTTGTCACTTGAACACAAGCTAGGCATTCACGGCAGCCCAACTGCGGTGATGAGTTATGGCGAACAAAGTGGCGCGGTTGGCTACCTAGTCGGTGAGCCACACCAGGGCCTAGCTTACATGTTCACGATGATGAATCACGCCCGGCTAAACGTGGGTCTACAAGGGGTGGCCATTGCCGAACGTGCCCTGCAACAAGCCCTTTGGTATGCCTATGACCGGGTGCAAGGCAAGACCCTGATCGCCGCCGATCAAGCCGGCGCAGCTGCACCGATCGCGTTTCACCCTGACGTCAGACGCATGCTCGCCAGCATGCAATGCCGTGTACAAGCCATGCGTGCGCTGGCCTATGAAGCGGCCGCACACATGGACATTGCAAGCGCATCGGACAGCGCTCAACAGGCGGCAAACGCGCAAGAACGGGTTGATCTATTGATACCTGTGGTCAAAGGCTGGTGCACTGAGCAAAGTCAAGACATTGCATCGCTGGCACTGCAGGTTCACGGCGGTATGGGGTATGTTGAAGAAACTGGCGCAGCCCAGCACTTACGAGACGCACGCATCACCACCATCTACGAAGGTACCACCGCGATACAGGCCAATGATTTTGTGGGTCGCAAGATCTTGCGCGACCAGGGTCAAGCCATCAACGCCCTTGTGGCTGACATGCGAGAGACGGCTGCGCAACTGGCCGGGCGCGAGAGCTCCGATCTGGTGCGTCTGGGCAACCAGCTTGCTGCAGGCGTCGATGCCCTGGAGCAGGTCGTGACTTGGGTATTGGCGCGTGGCAAAACCGATGCTGCTGCAATCTATTTTGGCTCGGTGCCGGCACTGATGCTTGCTGGCGACGTGCTGGGCGGCTGGATGATGGCGCGCGTGGCCCTGGCCTGCGAACAGTCAGATATCAAGAACAGTTCACTGGCTCAGAAAAAGCGCCGCGCCGCACTGGCATACGGTGACTTGGTGTTGGTGCCAGGCCTTGGACGGGCTGCGCAGATCGTCGCTGGCAGAGAAGCGCTCGAGCACGCCCTGGCCATGTAGTCATCTGATTGGGCGCCTGAGCGCGCCCAATCATCTCTCACACACCGATTGACGGTACCGTCATCTGGTACTACAAACGGGTATGTCAATCTGAGCAACCACCATCACGATGCGTGCAAATACCCCCCTGTTCAAGCGTCTGATGGCGTTACTTTTTAGTCTCTTGGTCTTGTCGCCTCTTTTGGCCATGGCGCAAACAGCGACATCACCGTCTGCGACCCTCACCCCGGTACGGGTGCAGCTGCAGTGGAGTGATCAAGCGCAGTTTGCCGGTTTCTACGTCGCCAAAGCCAGGCGTTACTTCGAGGCGCAAGGATTGGCTGTTGAGCTCATCGCCGGTGGGCCTGGGATCAACTCGATCGAGGTCTTGCAGCGCGGTCAAGCCGATGTCGCGCTTGGTTGGTTAAGCAGCGCCTGGCATCTGTCCGAGCGTGGCGAGTCGGTGACCAACATCGCACAGATATTTTCCGATAGCGCGCTTGTGCTCATCTGTCGTATCAGTTTGGGCATCCACACCACCTCAGATGCCGTTGGCCGCCAGATTGGGGTCTGGAATGTGGGCGATGAGATTGTGGTGCAGGGTTTGCTGCAACATTTTGGGCTAAATCCCGCTGACGTGGAACTCGTTGAACAAAGGCCGGATGGTCAGGACTTAATCGCCGGTCGGGTGCCGTGCGCCACGGCGATGAATTACAACGAGTACTGGTCTATTCTGCAAGCTGGCATTGATGCCAGCGACCTGATCGTCATCGATCCAAACGATTATGGTGTGCCGCACTTTGAAGATGGCCTGTATGTTCTTACAGACCGACTGCAGTCACCCGAGTTTCGCGACACCATGGTCAAGCTGCTCCATGGCCTGCGCCGCGGTTGGAATCTAAGCCAAACGGCACCAACCTTGGCGCTTGAGTCGGTTATGCAACGCAACGCCTTTCTTGATCGTACCCATCAACAAAAAATGCTCCACGGGGTCTTGCGCTTAGTCGATACCGACCCTCAGTCATTTGGATTATTTAACCTCTCAACTTACGAGACAGTTCGAAAGTCCAAGCGCATATATGGCGATCAGACGCCGCCGGCGAACCTTTGGACACATCAAGTATGGTCTGACCTGCAAGCCTCAGAAGGCCGCGTCAAGACAGTTGAGGTCTCAACGCGCCACTACCTACAAAAAATCACCTCGACCACGGCCTTCGGTTTGCTCATGGTGTTTGGCATGCTGACCTTTGCGCTCTCGGGCATGCTCGAGGCAATTAATCGGGGTTACGACATTTGGGGTCGGCTCGTACTGGCATTTCTAAGTGGGCTTGGCGGCGGGACTTTGCGCGACTTTCTGATCTCGGGCGATCGCTGGCCACCCGAATACATCACCAACCTGGTTCCGGCCACCGGCATTTTGCTCATTGTTGTCCTGACCTCGATTGTTACAGCGTTCTACCGGGATCTGCACGAAACCAAGACCTTTAAAACCATCAAGATGTATGCCGATATCATCGGTTTTTCAGTGCTGGCCATTGCCGGGGCCTCTTTTTCGATTGCCGCTGGCCTTCCTTGGTTCTGGGCACCGATTTGTGCCGCCCTATCGTGCGCTGGTGGCGGCTTCTTAAGAGACATTGTGGTCAACCAAGAGCCAAGCACCTTCAAGGGTGTCTTCTATGAAGAGATTGCGATTCTGGGCGCCCTGATTTTTGCGCTTGGCCTGGTGATCGCCAACGAGTTTGAACACACCGAGATACCGGTATTAATTGCCATCGTGGTCTCAATCCTGTTTATTGTCGTTTGTCGAATCATCGTTTATCGATATGACATTCGTTACCCGCACTGGCTCATTGGCAAAGCGCTCAAGCAACCGAGCTGACAATGAAGCCCGATGCTCGGTAAACTGCCAAAGGCAGTCAGCAGTTGTGTGCACGCAGGAGCAACCGGACCATGAGATTAGTGACTTGGAATACGCAGTGGTGCAAAGGGCTTGACGGCGTTGTCAGCCCCAAACGCATTGTGCAGGGTGCACGCAGCCTCGGTGATTTCGACGTTCTATGCCTACAAGAAATCGCGGCAAATTACCCGGCACTCACCGATGACAGTGCGCCCGAGCAGCCTGCCGAGATCGCGCGTCTGTTGCCCGGTTTTGAGATCGTATTTGGTCCGGCCATCGATGAACAGCCTTTGGGCCAAAGTCAGCGACAACGATTTGGCAACCTGATCGCTTCGCGCCTGCCAATTTTACAAGTGCAACACATCGCATTGCCCTCGCCGATGCTGGACTCTGACCCGCATCTCTGGATGCCACGCCAGTGCACCGTGTGCACCGTGGCCGCCCCATGGGGTCCTGTGCGCGTCATGACCACACACCTGGAATACCACAGCCTGGCGCACCGGCATGCGCAAGCGCAGGCGCTGCGTGCCTGGCATGCACAGGCCTGTGATCAGGCTCGCGCGCCCATAGCTGCCGATCAACCCGATCTAGGCACGCCCTACCAGCCCAAGCCGCTGACCACTGACGCCATCATCTGCGGTGACTTTAACTTCATTGCGCACAGTGAACCGTATTTCGAAATGACCAACCGCACCAAGCCACATCCGTTAGCTGATGCCTGGCTCGAGCGTCATCCAGGACAACCCCACCCACCAACATTTCGACTGTTTGACGATACCTACGGTCCAGATGCCGTTGCTTGCGACTTTTGTTTTGTCAGCGAATCGTTAGCCAAGCGCTTGACAGCCATCAAGGTTGACACGAGCACGCAAGTATCGGACCATCAACCGGTCTATATTGAAATGGCCTAGGGGTCTACCGAATCAATGAGCACTCAAAACGCCGAGCGCCCAAGCGCTGCCCAACGAACGAGCTTTGACTTCTTTGAGCACATGACATTGCGTTACGCCGATAACGATGCCAACGGTCATGTCAATAACGCGCACTACTATTCTTTTTTTGACACCGCAGTCGAAGGCTATCTGCGCCACACCAAGTTAAGGCAGGTGTTGGCAGGTGAGATCTCGACACCGGTTGTGGCCTCGAGCTGCCGCTATTTTCAAGAGATCGCCTACCCCGGCGAGATTGAACTCGGCGTGCGAGTCGCCCGCATTGGGCGCAGCAGCATCACCTATGAGGTGGCTATTTTCGTGCCAGGAGAATCCATGGCGCGGGCGCAAGGTAACTTCACTACAGTTGCCACCAGCCGTGAATCCAAGCGTCCCACCGAGGTTCCCCAGGCGTTTCGCGCGGCCCACCCCAAAGCCTAAAGACTGCTTGCTGCAGATGCGTAAAATAGTGGGTGCGCTTGACTGCTAGATAGGATGACTCGCTTGATGCCCACCGCTGACCTGATTGGCCCCCTCAGTGTGCTTGGCACGGCGGTATTTGCCTTAACCGGTGCAATTTCAGCAGCAAAAAAGCGCTTTGATCTCTTTGGCATGATCGTTTTAGCGGCCATCGTGGGGTTGGGCGGGGGCACCTTGCGCGACATTTTGCTTGGCCGCCTGCCTGTGGCTTGGGTACGCGAGCCTTGGGAACTGGCCATCACCACGGCTGTGGCCATTGTCAGTTTTTTCTTTTTGCGCAGCTTATATCGCCTGAAGACGGTTTTTGTGTGGGCCGATGCGCTCGGTCTTGCCACCTTTGCTGTGGTTGGGGCGTCTGTGGCCTTGGCACAAAACATCTCACCCCTGCTGGCACCCGTGTTTGGCATGTTTACCGCTTGTTTTGGTGGTCTTTTGCGTGACGTGATTGCCAATGAAAGGCCACTGATTCTCTATGGCGAACTCTACGCCAGCGCCGCACTGGCCGGTGCGGCCGTCTATGCCCTTGGCAAGAGCCTGGCATGGAACCCATTTTGGACAGCGGTGCTAGCGCTCGCGGTGGGCTTGGCGCTTAGGGCGCTGGGCATCATTTGGCGAGTGCACCTGCCTCGCCCCAAGCTGCCCGAGCGCTTCTAGCAATTAGCTTTAAAACGCGTAGCGCACATTGACCTGTCCGTACACGCCTTGAAACTG
>SKIZ01000151.1 GCA_007116135.1 Burkholderiaceae bacterium | reverse complement strand
GATCGGCTGCGCGCACTAAATGTGGTTGATGCCCCGCGTTTGACCGAACCCGTTGGTCGTTGGGTCGCTGATGGGCAGGTCATATTGCCGGGGCATGTCATTTTGCTTGGCTTTACCGAGCTATCGGCGGCCATGCGCGCCTTGCTCGATCAGATACAGGCTGCCGGAGCCAAGATCAGGCAGCTAACGCTGGCAAGCCCGAACACCACGGCGCAGTTAAGTCAGTGCTGTGCGGCGACACCTCAGGCGCAATGGGCACTGGCCTTGCAGTGGGCCAGGGACCAACTAGATCGCCATGCGCAAGGCCGCTTTGCCATTGTGGTGCCCGCTTTGCAACGCGAAGCCACTGAAGCGCGGCGGCGTTTGCAAACGCAGCTGCATGGTCACGCCTTTAACGTCGCGGTGGCGCCGCCGCTTGCGCAATGGGGTCTGGCGCGAGCCATGTTGGCATGGTTGCGGGTGATAGTTGCGTTTGCCCGGCAGGGGCATATCGAACCGGAGTTCGGCGCCCAGGCGCTGTTGGCCGGCGGTTGTGTTGCCAGTCAACGCGAAGCGGGTGCGCGCGCGCTCATCGACGCACGCTGGCGCCAACAGGGGCTATTGACCATTACAACTGACCAGTGGGACCAAGCGGTCTCGCGTCTGCCCGAGTTGTCTGCGGCATGGCAGCAAGTCCGAGCGGTTTGGCAGTCATGGCCCCGTTCGTCGAGCCGCTGGTTCGACTGGGCCAATCGGTTTCGGGTCGTGTTGGCCGCACTGGGATTTCCGGGCGAAGGCTCCCAATCATCGGTGCAATATCAAACCACGGCGGCCTTAGATCAGCTCATCACGACCCTAGCAGGCCTTGATGATTTGCTGCCTGCGCCAAGTTTGCACCGGGCTTGGCAGATGTTGTCACGCCTGGCGCAGCAGACACTCTTTCAACCCCAGCGTGATCGGTCAGCACGGCTCGATGTGCTGGGCTTGCTTGAAGCCGAGGGTGGCCGTTGGGATGGCGTTTGGGTCATGGGTGTTACCGATGATGTTTTGCCAGCGATGGTGCGACCCAACCCATTGATCCCAGTGGTTGCGTTGGCTCGCGCAGGCGCGCCGCGCTCAACGGCGCAACGCGAATATCAGTGGGCTGCGGAGCTAACGCACGCCTTGGCTCAAAGTGCGCCCGAGGTAATTTTTAGCTGGGCTGAGCGCGATGGCGAGCAGCCGCAAAGAGCCTCACCGCTGATATCGGGCTTGGCGTCTCGAGCCGTGGATGCCAGCGCCGGCTCAGTCGATCTCGACCCAGTGGCATGGTCTGACTGGGACGATGAGCCCTCGATTGCCTTGCACGAGGATGAGGTCATCGGTGGCGGCGTTGGTGTCTTGCAAACGCAGGCGGCCAATCCGAAGTGGGCGTTTTTTCGCTACCGACTCGGTGTGCGTGGCCTGCCGCCCTACGCGCGCTCGCCGCGCTTGGCCGAGCGTGGCACTTTATTGCATGAAGTCATGCGGGTTCTGTGGGATCAGTGGGGCGCACAGGCTCAGATGCTGCAACAGGTCAATGAACCGGCCTGGCCCGGTGAGCTCGTGGCGTGCGTAGAACGCACCGCTGCCCGAACCTTGTCGCAATGGCCAAAGATATTGCGCGAACTTGAAATGGAGCGCGCAGTTGATTTGTTAAACGGCTGGCTTGCCATCGAAGCCCAACGTAGCCCGTTTAAGGTCATTGAGCGTGAGTCGACATACCGATTTGAGCGAGCGGGTTTGGCACTAAACGTTGCCTTGGATCGTATCGATGCGCTGCCAAATGGCGAGCTCGTTGTGATTGACTACAAAACAGGTACTAAATTACCGAGCTACGCCAAGGACTGGCAGCATCGGCTTGTGGGTGATTTGCAGTTGCTGGTCTATGCCAGTGTGCTGCACACCCAAGGGCGCGATCCCGGTGCGCTGGTTTGGGCGCACTTGTATCCCGGGCAACTGGCGATGGCTGGGTTGGCAGACGAAGGCGTTGAACTTGACCAGACCAAACCCTGGACATCACTGAATGAGGCTTGCCCGTCGTGGACTGCGCAATTGGCGCAATGGGATGGGCAAATCGGTGCGCTTGCGCAAGCGTTTGCCCAAGGGCATAACCGCAATTGTTTTTGGCGGGCAATCGATGCGCGCTATTGCGACATCAGTGCCTTGCTTGGTCTGCACTTTGACCAAGACGATGAGTTGGAGGTGTCAGATGACTGAGCGCATGCCAGCAGATGCCGCCGCGCGCGCCGCAGCGATTGACCCCGAGCGCTCGTTCATTGTTCAGGCACCGGCCGGATCCGGTAAAACGTCGTTACTGACTGACAGGATTCTGGGATTGCTCGCGCGGGTGCAGCAACCCGAGCAGGTCGTGGCGATGACCTTTACGCGCAAGGCGGCGGCCGAAATGCACGCGCGCGTGATGCAAAAGTTGCAGCGCGCCGATCGCGAGCCGGCGCCGTCCGATCGACACGAACGACAAGGCTGGGAGCTCGCGCGCGCTGCGCTAGCGCGTGATACCGAGCTTGGCTGGGGGTTGTTGATGCATCCGGCGCGCCTGCGGATCCAGACGATCGACTCATTTTGCGCCTCGCTCGTGCGTGCGATGCCGTGGTTGACTGGTCTTGGCGCGATGCCACGAATTGTCGAGGATGCCAACGCTTTGTACGAGCAAGCTGCGCTGCAGACGGTGCAATCAGCCGACACGCAAGACTGTGTACGCGAATTGCTCATGCACCTGGATTTGGCAGTGCAAGACGTGGTTGATGCGCTGGCAGACATGTTGGCTAAACGTGACCAGTGGCTGCCTTTGATTGGTCAAGGCGGAGATTTGCAACGATTGCAAGATCATTTGCAGCAAAGCATCGAACTGGATTTGCAGCGTATCGCCAAGGCCATGCCCGCGGGCTGGCAACATCAGTTAGCCGAACCTGCTCGTTTATGTGCACAGACCCTGATCAAAGAGGGTTTGATTGATGATCCGATTGCAGCGCTAAGTGACTGGCAGCAGGCCGGCGGGCTACGTGCGACGCTAGAGCACTTGCCCATGTGGCTCGGTTTGCGACAGTTATTGCTCACCGGTCCTGGTTCGGTGCGCAAAAGCGTCACCGTCAAGCAAGGCTGCCCGCGCGATGCCAAATATAAGCCGGCTTTGACCGAGTGGCTCGCAGCCCATGGCGTGGGTAAAGAGCCACCGCGCTGGGCTCAGGCGCTGGCACAGGTCAAGGATTTGCCCACGCCAACCTTCTCTGAGGCGCAGTGGCAGATTATTAACACGCAGTTGGGTGCTTTGAGATTGGCCGCGGCGAATCTGTTGATGATATTTGCTCAACGGGCCGAAGTCGACTTTATCGAGGTGGCGCTGCGAGCCGTTGATGCACTCGGGCAAGCCGAGGCTCCGAGTGATTTGTTGCTCAAGCTTGATCAACGCATTGCCCATTTGCTAGTCGATGAGTTTCAGGACACCAGCTCAACGCAGCTTCATTTGTTGCGCCTGCTCACAGCCGGCTGGCAACCTGACGATGGTCGAACGCTTTTCTTGGTCGGCGACCCAATGCAGTCGATATATCGATTTCGCAAGGCCGAAGTTGGTCTATTTCTTCAGGTGCAGCAGCAAGGCATCGGTGAGGTCATGCTTGAGCCGCTGACGTTGACAGCGAATTTTCGTTCACAGGCTGGTTTGGTGCAATGGGTTAATCAGACGTTTGCGCCCATGTTCCCCCCGGAAAACGACCCCGTGTTTGGCGCTATCCGATATGAGCCGTCCGAGCCCTGGCATGCCGCTAGCGCCGAGCCTGCGGTGCGCTGGCATGTTCAAACCGATGAGCCCACGGCTTGTGAGCAGGTTGTGCAGATCGCCCGTGGCGCCTGGCAACAGCACGCCGAGTCGGAAAAGCCGATGGCTATCTTGGTGCGCTCGCGCAGCCACCTTGGTGAGGTCACGCGCGAATTGGTCCGTGCAGGTTTGCCATGCCGTGCGATCGAGCTCGATAGTTTGCAATCACGCCCGCTAGTCGTTGACCTGATGCAGCTCACCCGTGCTTTGGTGCATCGCGGCGATCGGGCCGCCTGGGTGGCTGTTTTGCGTGCGCCATGGTGCGGGCTGACTTTGGGGACCTTGCACCGGCTTTTGCCTGATCCCAAAGTGGCCGTGTGCGATGCGTTGGCTAAGCTGATCGTCAAGAGCGATCAATGGGCCGGGCAGATCGATCCCGATCAACGCGCTCGCCTACTCGGTGTGGCGCCGGTGTTGCTCGCTGCGACACAAGACGATACCGCGTTGCCGTTGGTCGCACGCATTGAAGCGGCGTGGCTTGCATTAGAAGGTCAACGGCTTGCCAGCGAAGCCAACGAACTTGACGATGTCCAGGCGTTTTTTGCGTTACTGCAACGCCTTGCGCAACACAGCGTGGTCGATCTAGACCTGCTCGAACAACAGTTGGCCAAGCTGTATGCTCAGCCGCAAACGGCGGGTCGGGCCATCGAGGTGATGACCATGCACAAGGCCAAGGGCCTTGAGTTTGAGGTGGTTGTATTGCTTGGCCTAGCGCGCAAGCCAGCCTCGGATCGAGCTCCCATGTTGCGCGTCGAGCAACTTGGTGATCAAGTCCTGTTTGGCCCGATCAAGTCTAAGGTTGAGAGCGAAAAGGACCCCTTGGCGGCCTATCTTGGAACACGCGAGTCTATTCGTCAGCGTTTAGAGCTTGATCGTTTGTTGTACGTGGCCAGCACGCGTGCGCGTCAGTCACTGCATTTGGTGCTCGTGTGCGGTGTTGATCCAAAGACCGATGACTGGCGTGACCCTTTACCTAGCAGCTTATTAGCGCGCTTTTGGTCAGCCCGACCGCCTCTGCCGGCACCTGCAGCGGCACGCACCGACCAGCCCATAGATGCTCAGGCGCCGTGGCGCGTCGCCCCGGCGATGCGGCGTCGACTTGAACCTTTACCGGCACGCGTACCCGCGGTGTTAAAGGAGCGCGCCAATGATCGTTTTGCCTGGCCGCTTGGCGAGAGCGCTGAACGAATCAGTGGCGTGTTGATTCACGCTTGGTTGGCCCGCTTTGCGCGTCAAGCCGCAGAACCTGATGAGCATGCGCTGCCGACGAGCCAGACGCTTGAGCGCCAGTTGCGAGCGCTCGGGCTGCCCGATCAGTTGCGGGTGCAGGCCGGTGGCGAGGTGCGCGCAGCTCTGGCAGCGATGCTGCAAAACGAGCGCGGCCGCTGGCTATTGAGCCAGCCTTTACGGCAAGTCGAGTGGGCTTTGATTGACGCTGCTCAAACGGTTTCGATCATGGATTTGGCCATTGATTTGCCTGATGGCTGGCTGGTGGTTGACTACAAGACCAGCAGGCCTGGTGAGCAAGAGACAGAGGCGGCATTTGCGGCCCGAATGTGTGAGCGCTATAGCGGGCAAATGCAACGCTATCGTCAACAGTTACAGGGCTACGATCAGCGTGCGGTGCGCACCGTGCTCTATTTTCCGCGCGATGACCGCTGGATCGAGCTCGAGCCCTAGTGCGCGAGGGCTGTTAGGGTGCCACGCGATCCGTAGCAGCCTGCTAGAATGGTTGCTGGCGGGCCCCTTCGCATGGCTCATCGGTGAACCTGGTCAGGTCGGGAACGAAGCAGCCATAGCCGTCCCGGGTCAGTGCCGAAGCAAGGCTCGCCTCTTTGTATTTGGCCCTGCGCCAGTACCTATCTAGACAAAGGTGCCATGAGTTATCTGGTTCTAGCCCGCAAATGGCGGCCGCGCGATTTTGAGAGTCTGGTTGGTCAGGATCATGTCGTGCGGGCTCTGACGCACGCGCTCTCTAGTGGGCGGCTGCATCACGCCTGGTTATTTACCGGCACCCGTGGTGTCGGCAAGACCACCTTGTCACGGATATTGGCCAAATCGCTGAATTGCGAAACGGGGATTACCGCGACGCCCTGTGGGCAATGCCGCGCCTGCACAGAGATTGATCAGGGCCGTTTTGTCGATTATGTTGAGCTCGATGCGGCGTCCAATCGCGGCGTTGACGAAATGACGCAATTGCTTGAGCAAGCGGTTTATTCGCCAGCCATTGGCCGCTTTAAGGTCTACATGATCGACGAGGTTCACATGCTCTCGGGTCATGCGTTTAATGCCATGCTCAAGACGCTTGAGGAGCCACCGCCTCACGTAAAATTTATCTTAGCGACAACCGACCCCCAAAAAATCCCCCCCACGGTGCTGTCACGTTGCTTGCAGTTCAATCTCAAGCAGATGCCTGCACCGGCGATAGCTCAATATCTCGAGCAAATCCTCGCCCAAGAAAGCGTGACCTTCGAGACGCCGGCCTTAGCGCTTATTGGCAAGGCCGCTAGCGGGTCGATGCGAGATGCCCTGTCG
>SKIZ01000025.1 GCA_007116135.1 Burkholderiaceae bacterium | reverse complement strand
GCACCTTCAAAGACGCGCTTAATTGGCACATTGAACGTTTTACCCAGTTTCCTGACGCCGTTGACGAACACCGCGATGAGCTCGAAGGCAAGACGGTGATCAGTTTTTGTACGGGCGGCATTCGTTGTGAAAAAGCGGCAATCTACATGCACGAGCTCGGTTTGCAAAACGTTTATCAGCTCGATGGCGGGATTTTGCAGTACTTCGAAGACACAGACGGGTTTGGGTTTGAGGGCAGCTGTTTTGTATTTGATGAGCGTCAAACGCTAGACATCAAACTCCAGGAAAAGCACCTCGAGGGCTAGTTGCGCCCCAGAGATGCTTGCAACAAATCAGTTGGCTTTGTAAGCCCTAGCGAATTTTCATGCCAGGCTTAGAGCCCGCCGAGGGTTCAATAATGTAGATTCCGGGGTGGGTTGCCTCATCGGCATGGCTTGCACTAAGAACCATGCCCTCAGAGACGCCAAACTTCATCTTGCGAGGCGCCAGGTTAGCCACGATAACGGTGAGTTTGCCCACAAGGTCTTCGGGTTTGTATGCTGATTTGATCCCCGAGAAGACCTGACGTGGCCTGTCCTCGCCCACGTCGAGCATGAGCTTCAGTAGTTTGTGTGAGCCTTGGACTTGTTCGCAAGACAATACTTTAGCAACCCGCAAATCGAGCCTGGCAAAGTCATCAATCGAAATAGTGGGGCCAATTTCCTCGCCGCCAGGTATTGCTTTGGGTTCTTCCATTTCTGGGAAAAGGTTATCAAGCATCTCGGGCGTGACCCGCTGCATCAGATGCTTAAAAGGTGCAATATGCTTGGGCAGAACTTCGGCATCCTGCCAGATAAATCCGCGATCAAGGCCAAATAGTTCTCTGGCCACGCGCCCAGTCAAGGCAGGCAATATCGGTGTGAGCAATACTGATAGGGCTTTAAATCCAGCAAGCGCGATTGAGCAAATATCCTGCAGTTCTCGGCGTTGTTCTTCTGAGGCATTCGCGAGTGTCTTGGCGATCACCCAAGGCTGGGCAGCATCAAATGTTTGATTAATGAGGTCTGCTTGCGCCATGATTTCGCGTATGGCGCGCGCATACTCGCGTTTTTGCAGATACTCACGAATATCGAGCGCAGCCTCACTCCATTGTGCGCTTAGTACCGACTCATCGCCAGCGTAGCGCAGCTGGCCATCAAAGTGGCGGCTAATAAAGTTCGCTGCACGGCTGGCGATATTGACATATTTTCCAACCAAGTCGCTATTGACACGGGCGATGAAATCGTCTGGATTAAAGTCAATATCCTCAACCTTGCTATTGAGTTTAGCCGCGATGTAGTAACGCAGCCATTCGGCATCCATACCGAGCTCGAGATAGCGTAATGGCGAGATCCCAGTGCCGCGGCTTTTGGACATTTTCTCGCCGCTGACCGTGATAAAGCCGTGCACGTTGAGTTGGTCCGGTGTTTTACGCCCCGAGAAGTGCAGAGTTGCAGGCCAAAACAGGGCATGAAAGTAGACAATATCCTTGCCGATGAAGTGAACCTGCTCGGTGTCACTATTGGGGTCGATCAAAGCGTCGTAATCAAGTCCAGCCTTGCGGCAATAGGCCTTAAGCGATGCGAGGTACCCGACCGGGGCATCAAGCCAGACGTAGAAATACTTGCCCGGCGCATCCGGGATCTCAATACCAAAGTAGGGCGCGTCTCTGGAGATGTCCCAGTCGCCAAGCTTGGCGCCGCTTTGCTCGTCACCGAGCCATTCACGCGTCTTGGCAAGCACCTCGCTTTGCAGGTGAGCGATGCCGTGCTTGTTGTTGCCCGTGGTCCATTGCCTGAGAAACTCAACACAGCGCGGGTCAGACAACTTAAAAAAGAAGTGCTCCGATGACTTCAGAACAGGTTTGGCGCCGCTGATGGTGCTGTAGGGCTCTACGAGATCAGTGGGGGCATAGACAGCGCCGCAAACCTCACAGGCGTCGCCGTACTGATCCTTGGCATGACATTTTGGGCATTCGCCCTTGATGTAACGATCCGGCAAGAACATGCCTTTGACTGGATCAAAGAACTGTTCAATGACTTTCGTCTCAATTAATCCGGCATCGCGCAACTTGCGATAGATATCTTGTGAAAGTTCGGTGTTCTCGGGTGAGTCAGTCGAGTGCCAGTGGTCAAACTCGATATGAAAACCCTTTAAGTAAGTGGGTCGTTCAGCCGCGTAGCGTGCCACCAGTGCTTCAGGCGTAATGCCCTCGGCTTGGGCTTTAAGCATGATCGGTGCCCCGTGGGTATCATCGGCACAAACAAAGTGAACCGTGTGCCCGGCCATTCGCATGGTCCTGACCCAGATGTCAGCCTGGATGTACTCCATGATGTGGCCAATGTGAAACGAACCATTGGCATAGGGCAGCGCTGTGGTGACGAACAAAGTACGCGACATTTTGATCCCGTCTGAAAATCGATTAGCGATTTTAACTGGGCTGCGCCGTGTGGTTAGCGAATGTCGCGTGCCTGGACGTCGGTCACGTCGTCGCGCGACACGTTTCCTTTGGTAAAGAGGGGTTTACGCCGGGACTGGCGACTTGTCCAGTACTCTTGCACCGAGAAACGCTGGCCACGTAGTTTGGCGGCGAGCGCCAGAATGGCCATCGCGATTAGCGTGGAAAATGTGAAGATCAAAGCCATGCCCAGGCTGATGAGTGCCACCAGCACAAAGGCCACAGCGCCCAATAGGCGTTTAAAGAAGTTAACCATGCACTCAGTATAAAGTCTCTTTTGAAAATTTGTACCCCCTTTTGATACATAAAACAGCCTTCAGACCTATGACTATTAGCGCAGACGACATCAAAGGCTTATTGGCCCGAACCATCGACCCTTACAGCAATCGCCCTTACGGCGAGCATGTCAAGGACATTGCCATCGACGCCCGCTCGCACGTCAGCCTGACTTTCATGCCTGGCTACCCCATCGGTTTGAGCAAGACAAGGATGCTCGAACCTTTGAGCGTTGCGCTTGAGGCGCTTGGCGTTGCCTCGCAAGAGGTTCGGGTCGAGCCCAAAATACAGACCCATGCGATTCGAGCCGGTGTTCAAAGAGTGCCGGGCATCAAGAACATCATTGCCGTGGCATCGGGCAAGGGCGGGGTGGGCAAAAGCACCACTGCCGTTAACCTTGCCTTAGCGCTTTTAGACGAGGGGGCGGCTGTCGGTCTGCTCGATGCGGATATTTACGGCCCGAGTGTGCCCTTGCTGCTTGGCCTAGACGGGCGGCCCGAGACCAAGGATGGCAAGACGATGCAGCCCTTGGTCGGGCATGGGATCAAATGCAATTCGATTGGATTTTTGGTCGAGGCTGATACGCCAGCCATTTGGCGTGGGCCGATGGTGACCCAGGCTCTAGAGCAACTGCTGCGCCAGACCAATTGGGGAGAGTTGGATTATTTGATTGTGGATATGCCGCCTGGCACAGGCGATATCGCCCTGACCCTGGCGCAAAAGGTACCAGTCTCAGGCGCAGTCATTGTTAGCACGCCCCAGGATATAGCCCTGCTCGATGCTCGCAAGGGGGTGCGCATGTTCGAGAAGGTTTCCGTGCCAGTGCTTGGCATCGTTGAAAATATGGCCGTACACGTTTGTACCAATTGCGGGCACATCGAGCACCTGTTCGGTCAGGGTGGCGCTCAGCGAATGGCTGACGAGTTTCAGGTGCCCTTTCTAGGGCAACTGCCTTTGGCGCTTTCGATCCGGGTCGATGCCGATGCCGGTCGACCAACCGTGGTCGCAGCAAGCGACGGCGTTGAGGCGACGCTTTATCGACAGATCAGTCATCGACTCGCAGCCCGCTTGGCTAGTTTGCCTAAAGACATGGCAGGCAAGTTCCCTTCGGTCGTGGTCGAACAACGGCGTACCCCGCAATAAGACGGGGCCTGAGCTGGCAGGTTAAAATTCGCCTCTTTATTACACGAATCGAGGCGAGACTGCCATGAGCATCAAAAGCGACCTATGGATTCGGCGTGCTGCAGCCCAAGGCATGATTGAGCCGTTTGAACCCGGGCAAGTGCGTCAAAATGCCAAGGGCCGAATTGTGAGTTATGGTACTAGCAGTTATGGCTATGACGTGCGTTGCGCCGACGAGTTCAAAATATTCACCAATATCAACTCGACGATTGTCGATCCGAAGGCCTTTGACGAGAAGTCCTTTGTGGACTTTAAGGGCGATGTTTGTATCATCCCGCCCAATTCATTTGCCTTGGCGCGTACGGTGGAATTTTTTCGGATACCACGCAGTGTCCTGACCGTGTGTCTTGGCAAAAGCACTTACGCGCGCTGCGGAATCATTGTGAATGTGACACCGCTTGAGCCCGAATGGGAAGGTCATGTCACACTCGAGTTCTCCAACACCACACCCTTGCCCGCGAAAATCTATGCTGGCGAAGGTTGCGCTCAGATGCTGTTTTTCGAGAGCGACGAGGTTTGTGAGACTTCGTATAAAGACCGTGGTGGAAAGTATCAGGGACAACAGGGCGTCACGCTACCTCGCACTTAAATAGTTGTATTGCCAGCGGTCTCCAAGGGGGGTCTAGCCATGAAATTTCGTTTCCCAATCTACATCATTGATGAGGATTTCCGCTCGGAGAATGCTTCCGGCCTTGGTGTTCGGGCGCTCGCAGCGGCGATTGAAGCTGAGGGGATGGAAGTCATTGGCGTGACCAGTTATGGCGATTTGAGGTCGTTTGCCCAGCAACAAAGCCGCGCCAGTGCGTTCATCTTGTCAATTGATGACGAAGAGTTTGACATCAACCTTGCGGTGGATCACTCCAGTGCGATTCAAAACCTGCGCGCTTTTATTGGCGAGCTACGTTTTCGTAACGCAGATATTCCGATCTACCTGTACGGTGAGACGCGCACCTCGCAACACATTCCAAACGACATCTTGCGTGAGTTGCATGGCTTTATTCACATGTTTGAAGATACGCCAGAGTTTGTCGCACGCCACATTATCCGTGAAGCACGCAGTTACATCGATGGTTTGGCGCCGCCTTTTTTTCGGGAGCTCGTGAAATATGCACTCGATGGCTCGTATTCTTGGCACTGCCCCGGGCATTCGGGGGGCGTGGCTTTTCTGAAGAGCCCTGTGGGCCAAATGTTTCACCAGTTTTTTGGTGAGAACATGCTGCGAGCTGATGTTTGCAACGCTGTTGATGAGCTTGGCCAGTTGCTTGATCATACGGGTCCGATAGCCGAGTCGGAACTAAATGCGGCTCGGATTTTTCATGCAGACCACTGCTTCTTCGTGACCAACGGGACTTCGACGTCCAACAAAGTTGTCTGGCATGCCAATGTTGCGACCGACGACATTGTGGTGGTTGATCGTAATTGTCATAAGTCCATTTTGCACGCGATCACCATGACTGGCGCCATCCCTGTTTTCTTGCGACCAACGCGCAATCATCTAGGGATCATTGGACCGATCCCGTTAAGCGAGTTTGATCCGGCCAATATCGAAGCAAAGATCAAGGCCAACCCATTTGCCGCGCGAGCCCGTTCGGCTAAGCCCAGGATCTTGACGCTAACTCAGAGCACTTACGACGGGGTGATCTACAACGTTGAAACGATCAAAGAGCGCCTAGGCAGCGATATTGATACGCTGCATTTTGACGAAGCTTGGCTGCCGCACGCGCCATTTCACGAGTTTTATCGTGACATGCATGCCATTGGTGCCGATCGGCCTCGAAGCGAGCGGGCAATGGTGTTCGCCACGCACTCGACGCATAAACTGCTAGCAGGCATCTCGCAGGCCTCGCAAATCGTGGTGCAAGAGTCCCAGACACGGCGGTTGGATCGCAATGTGTTTAACGAAGCGTATCTGATGCACACGTCGACTTCACCCCAATACGCCATCATTGCCTCGTGCGATGTTGCAGCGGCCATGATGGAGCCGCCTGGTGGTACTGCCTTGGTTGAGGAAAGCATTTGCGAGGCCATGGATTTTCGACGTGCTATGCGCAAGGTTGAGGCCGAATATGGCGACTCGGACTGGTGGTTCAAAGTCTGGGGACCAGACCGATTGCCTGCGCATGGCATTGGGCAACAGTCCGATTGGATCTTGAAGGCCAATGATCATTGGCATGGCTTTGGTGACTTGGCCGAGGATTTCAATATGCTCGATCCAATCAAGGCGACCATCGTGACGCCAGGGCTCGATATGTCAGGCAGTTTTGGTGAGACCGGTATTCCCGCTGCGCTGGTGTCAAAGTTTTTGACCGAGCACGGCGTGGTTGTTGAAAAGACCGGTCTGTACTCGTTTTTTATTCTGTTTACCATCGGCATCACCAAAGGACGATGGAATACGTTGCTCACGGCCCTGCAGCAGTTCAAAGATGACTACGACCGCAACCAGCCGATGTGGCGGATTTTGCCGGAGTTTTGTCGGGCACACCGACGCTACGAGCGCATGGGCTTGCGAGACCTCTGTCAGTTGATTCATGAAGCCTATCGTGCTTATGACGTTGCGCGGTTGACCACAGAGATGTACCTCAGTGATATGGTGCCGGAGTTCAAGCCGTCCGATGCGTTTGCTTATATGGCACATGGCGATGTTGAGCGCGTTTCGATCGATGAGCTTGAGGGTCGGGCGACAGGTGTTTTGCTCACACCCTATCCACCCGGTATTCCACTGCTGATCCCGGGCGAGCGCTTCAACAAAACGATTGTTCAGTACCTCCAATTTGCCCGCGATTTCAACGCACGGTTTCCTGGGTTTGAGACCTACATTCATGGACTAGCTCACGAAGAGGACGCCAGTGGCAATCAGCGCTTGTACGTTGACTGCATCAAGCAGCAGTAATTGAGGCCTGATGCAAAAATTTGATGTAGCGATCGTCGGCGCAGGCGCCGCTGGCATGATGTGTGCCGCAACCGCAGGCGCGCAAGGCCGTTCGGTGGTCTTAATCGACCACGCCAGCCGTTTAGCCGAAAAGATCCGTATCTCGGGCGGCGGGCGCTGCAACTTCACCAATATCAAAGTCGGTCCCGAGAACTTCGTGTCGGCAAATCCCCACTTTTGCCGTCCAGTGTTAGCAGGCTACACGCCACAAGACTTTATTGGTCTTGTGGAGCGCCATGGCATCGGCTGGCATGAAAAGCATCGTGGCCAACTCTTTTGTAATGAAAGTAGCGAGCAGATCATTGCAATGCTCAAGGGCCTTTGTGATCGGGCCAAGGTGCAATGGCGCGCGCCCTGCGTGGTTGACAAGGTCACCCGTTTAGACAAGGGCTTTGACCTACAGACCGATTGTGGCTCGATCCGATGCGACTCCCTGGTAGTTGCCACTGGGGGCACCGCAGTGCCACAGGTCGGCGCGACGGACTTTGGTCTTCGCGTGGCGCGTCAATTTGGTCTGAAGGTCATTGAGCCGCGCGCAGCGCTTGTGCCGCTGCAGTTTGACCCGAATATCTGGCAGCCGTTTTCCCATTTGGCAGGCGTGGCTCTTGAGGTCAACATCACAGTGCCACAAGGCCCGCCAGGCGGCTTCATCGAAGACATGCTCTTTACCCATCGTGGTTTGTCTGGCCCCGCTATCTTGCAAATTTCGACCTATTGGCGTGCCGGCCAGAGCTTGAGCGTTAACCTGCTGCCCCAAGAGCCTGCTTTGGCGCAACAGTTGATTGATCAAAAGGCGGGCACCCGCCAGCAAATGACCACCGTGTTGGCCCAGTTTTGGCCCAAGCGACTGGCACAACAGTGGCTAGCTGAGTCGGGATCGCGCCAATTGGCGCAATGGTCTGACAAGCGCATTCGCGACTTGGCTTGCGAAATACAGGATTGGCAAATCAGCCCATCTGGCACCGCCGGGCTGCGTAAAGCCGAGGTGATGGCGGGCGGGGTCGATACCGCGGCGCTAGAGCAGCGCAGCCTAAAGGTCAAAGGCACCGAAAATCTCTATTTTATCGGCGAGGTGGTTGACGTCACTGGCTGGTTAGGGGGCTACAACTTCCAATGGGCCTGGGCCAGCGGGGTCGCTGCCGGCCGCGCGCTGGCGTCGACCTGAGACTTGGCGCGCCGGCGATTTTCCGGGTATTCTACGGGGGAATGTGAATGTTCAGTGCGGGAGAGAGTGTCTTTTGACACCACCGAAGGCGCAATTCGCCCAGAATCGCTCAGGTACCCCATACCGCGCCGAGCGTTGCTTGAACAAAGCGACACATCACTCTGGAGAGACTCGCTGGCTTGGCTAGCGAGCGCCGAAGGTGCACACCAGCCATCTGGCTGGACAACTCTCAGGCAAAAGGACAGAGGGGCGGATTGTTAGATGAGGCACGAGGCCTCTTGATCCACAAGCCCCTTGGAGCACGTTCATGTCTGCTGCACTGAAACGAACCCCTCTATACGATGCGCATGTCAATGCCCAAGCCCGTTTGGTTGATTTCGGCGGCTGGGAGATGCCGCTGCACTATGGGTCGCAGATCGAGGAGCACCACGCCGTGCGCCAGGCTTGCGGCATGTTTGATGTTTCGCACATGCGTAGCATTGATCTGAGCGGCAGCCAGAGCCTTGATTTTTTGCGTTATTTGCTGGCCAATGATGTGCAAAAGTTAAAAGAGCCGGGTCGCGCTCTATACAGCTGTATGCTCAATCCGCAAGGCGGCATTATTGATGACCTCATCGTCTATTACTTTGCCCCAAACCAATGGCGCCTGGTGGTCAATGCCGCTTGCGCGCAGGGCGATCTGGCTTGGATGCGGCGTGTAGCGCACGCCAAGGCCTTTGATGTCTCAATTAATCCGCGCCAAGACCTGGCCATGATTGCGCTACAGGGGCCACAGGCGTTGGAGCAGTTAGCGCGCGTGCGCGCGGGCTGGGCGCAGGCCATTGAGCCGGCTAAGCCTTTTACAGCAGTCACTTTCGAGCAGACCGTTGTTGCACGCACCGGATATACCGGTGAGGATGGCGTTGAGATCATGTTGCCAGCCCAAGACAGTGTGTTGCTTTGGGATGAGTTGCGAGCATTGGGCGTGCAGCCCTGTGGGCTCGGTGCGCGTGACACGTTGCGCCTGGAGGCAGGGATGAATCTATACGGTCAGGACATGGATGCCTTGACCACCCCCGATCAAGCCGGCTTGTCTTGGACCGTGTCACTTGCCGATGAAAGCCGTGACTTTGTGGGACGCCAGGCGATTGAATCGTTTGCGGCATCGGGGCAAATGATGGGCTTGCTGCTGCAAGACAAGGGGGTGATGCGCGCCCACATGGTCGTTCAAACCGCGGCCGGTGAGGGTGAAATCACTAGCGGCACCATGTCACCCACCCTTGGCGTTTCAGTGGCGATGGCGCGCCTGCCAGAAGCGGTTTCGATTGGCCAGCAGGTGCACGTCATTATTCGTGGCAAGTCAGTTCCTGCTAAGGTTTGTCGGCTACCGTTTGTACGTCGCGGCAAGGCCGTTGTGCACGCTTCTTAATATTGACTAATCAGCATTGTTTGCGGAGAAATGAATGAGCATTCCCAGTGATCGTAAGTACGTCGCCTCGCACGAGTGGATCAAAGCCGAGGGTGACGTCATGCTTGTTGGCATCACGGATACGGCCCAGGACCAGCTTGGTGACCTGGTGTTTGTCGGTGACGTGCGGGTCGGTGCCAAGTTAAAGGCTGGTGAGACAGCGGGTGTGGTTGAGTCCGTTAAAGCGGCTTCAGACATCTATGCGCCAGTCACGGGCGAGGTGGTCGCTTTTAACGACGCACTAAACGATGCACCCGAGACGATTAACGGTGACCCCTACAGCACATGGATCTTTAAACTTAAGCCTGACAATGCGCCGGATGTTGACGGATTGCTCGACGCCGCGGCTTATCAGGCGGTTGTGGACGCAAGCTAAGATGACCAACTCAACGACCCAGACCGCGGGCGCTTTTATTGCGCGCCATATCGGGCCGAATCAGACTGATCGGCAAACCATGCTTGACGCCATTGGTATCGATAGCGTCGATGCGCTGATGCAAACGGTCGTGCCGCACAACATTCGACTGTCTGAGTTGCTTGATTTGCCTCAAGCCCTTGATGAGCCCGCGGTGTTGGAGCAACTCAAGCAATGGGCAGGCCAAAATCAGGTCATGCGCAGCTATATCGGGCAGGGCTACTACGGCACGCACACGCCGAATGTGATTCTGCGCAACATATTGGAGAATCCTGCCTGGTACACGGCTTATACGCCTTATCAGCCAGAGATCGCCCAAGGCCGGCTTGAAGCGATTTTGAATTTCCAGACACTAGTTGCCGATCTCACGGGCCTGGACATCGCCAATGCCTCGTTGCTTGATGAGGCCACAGCGGCGGCCGAAGCCATGACGCTGGCTTGGCGGGTCACGCGCGATAAAGAACGGCCGTTCTTTGTGTCGCAACACTGCCATCGGCAAACCATCGAAGTGGTTAAGACGCGCGCCGAAGGTCTGGGTATTGAGTTGGTTATTGGTGACGAGCAAATCGGTGTGCCGGCGTGCTTTGGTGTGTTGCTGCAGTACCCCCATTCGCTGGGCGAAATCCTTGATTACCGTGAATTAGTGCAACAACTCAAGGCCCAAGATACCGTGGTGGCGTGTGCGACTGATTTGTTGGCGCTGACATTGTTGGAGCCGCCTGGCGCCTGGGGTGCAGATATCGCCGTGGGGTCAGCGCAACGATTTGGCGTGCCAATGGGGTTTGGTGGTCCGCATGCAGGCTTTATGAGCTGCAAGGACGTGTTTAAGCGCCATTTGCCTGGCCGCTTAGTCGGTGTCTCGCGTGACGCGATGGGCCAGCCGGCGCTGCGCTTGGCATTGCAGACACGCGAGCAACACATTCGGCGTGAAAAGGCGACTTCCAATATATGTACGGCGCAAGTCTTGCTTGCCGTCATGGCCAGCATGTATGCGCTTTGGCATGGTCCAGCCGGGCTCAAGGCGATTGCCGCGCGCGTGCATCACCACACATGCGCAATGCGTGGGGCACTCAAGGAGCTAGGGCTTGAAGTGCTCAACGAGTCTTACTTTGACACGCTGCACATCAACGCAGGATCTCATACGGGCGCGATTCACGCGGCGAGTCAGAAGGCAGGGATTAACCTGCGTCATGTCAGTGATACAACGCTTGCCATTTCCTTTGATGAAACGGTGCGCGAGACAGACGTACAAAAGCTCTCCGATGTATTTGCCACAGCGCTTGGGAAAGTCACCAAGCCGGTTTGGCCAGCGCCAGACGATTTGCCAGGCATCGCGAGCGCTTTGCGCCGAAATGGTGAGATCCTCACCCACGAGGTGTTCTCCAGCATCCAGTCCGAGACGGACATGTTGCGTTATCTGCGCCGGCTAAGCGACAAGGATCTCGCGCTTGACCGTACGATGATTCCATTGGGCTCTTGCACGATGAAACTGAACGCCACCGTTGAAATGATTCCGGTGACGTGGCCAGAGTTTGCCCATATTCATCCGTTTGCGCCGGCTAGCCAGACCAAAGGCTATCAGATACTGATCGAGAAGCTTTCAGCCTATTTGTGCGAAATCACTGGCTACGATGCGGTCAGCTTGCAGCCGAACTCAGGTGCCCAAGGCGAGTATGCTGGGCTACTGGCCATTCGTGCCTATCATCGCTCACGCGGTGATTTTCAGCGAAATCTTTGCTTGATTCCGGAATCTGCGCATGGCACCAACCCGGCCTCGGCCAATATGGTGGGTATGGATGTCGTGGTGGTGCGCTCTGATGAGCTTGGTAACGTCGATGTGGCGCACTTAAAAGAGTGCATTGCGCAGGCCGGCGACCGGCTTGCCGCTTTGATGGTGACTTACCCATCGACGCATGGTGTCTTTGAGGAGGCGATTAGCGAGATTTGCGATTTGGTTCACGCCGCAGGCGGTCAGGTCTACATGGATGGCGCCAACATGAACGCCATGGTTGGCGTTGCGCAGCCCGGTAAGTTCGGCTCCGATGTTTCGCACTTGAACTTGCACAAGACTTTTTGTATTCCACACGGTGGCGGTGGTCCGGGCGTGGGTCCGGTTGCTTGCCGTTCGCATTTGGCGCCATTTTTGCCCGGCGTGGTGCAAACCAGCGGCCAGTTGCCGGCTGGCCGCCCGGTTGGGCCTGTCAGCGCAGCCCCATTTGGATCAGCCAGTATTTTGCCAATCTCCATGGCCTACATCCTATTGATGGGCGCACGTGGCTTGCGTGAAGCAACTGAGGTTGCGATTTTGAGTGCCAATTACGTCGCGACCCGTTTGGCAGCGCATTATCCGATTCTCTACACCAACAAAGCCGGGCGCATCGCGCATGAGTGCATTCTCGATCTGCGTCCGATCAAAGAGCGCACCGGTATCTCGGGTGAGGATGTGGCCAAGCGATTGATGGATTACGGTTTTCATGCGCCAACGATGTCTTTCCCAGTTGCCGGCACCTTGATGGTCGAGCCAACGGAGTCTGAGGGTTTGGCCGAACTGGACCGCTTTATCGACGCCATGGTTTCAATTCGCGCTGAAATTGAGTGCGTGGCCACCGGTCAATGCGATGCCAATGACAATGTTCTCAAAAACGCACCACACACTGCGCACATGTTGATGGCTGATCAATGGCACCATGACTACAGTCGTCAACAAGCCGGTTTTCCATTACCAAGCCTGCTTCAAAACAAGTATTGGCCGCCAGTGGCTCGAGTTGACAATGCTTGGGGCGATCGAAACTTGGTGTGCGCTTGTCCGCCGGTTAGCGAATACGCACAAACATCCTAGGCGGGTGCTTTAACGACGACGGTACTCGACAAAGTCGTAAGTCAGGCCGTTCTCTTCGGGTTGAGGCTGACGTGCAGTCTCAACCCACGTTTGCGCATTGAGGTTCGGAAAAAAAGCGTCACCCTCAATGTCGGCGTGTACCTCGGTTGCGAGAATGCGGTCAGCCAAGGGCAGTGCGTCAGCGTATATTTGCCCACCCCCAATAATGAAAGCTTCGTCGTTGGCTTTCACATGGTCTAGTGCGCTAGCAAGCGAATTTACGAGCACAGCGCCGGTGAATGCACCCTCGCCTTTGCGACTGACCACAATGTTGGTTCGTCCTGGCAAGGCGCGACCCAGAGACTCCCAGGTTTTGCGGCCCATAATGATGGGGTGGCCAACCGTATGACGCTTGAAATGAGCTAGGTCGCCAGGCAGGCGCCAAGGTAATTGGTTGTCTTTTCCAATGACGCGGTTTCGGCTGTAGGCAACGATTAACGTGATTTGACTCATATCGCCACAGGCGCCTTGATGTGAGGGTGGAACTGGTAGTTTTCGATGACGAAATCTTCAAGCTCATAATCAAAAATAGAGGGTGCGCGGCGGTTGATTTTTAACTCGGGATAGGGGTAGGGCTGCCGCGCAAGTTGTTGCTCAACCTGTTCGAAGTGATTGTTGTAGAGATGGCAGTCACCACCTGTCCAGATGAATTCGCCGACCTCGAGATCGGTTTGCTGTGCCACCATGTGGGTCAATAGGGCATAGCTGGCAATGTTGAAGGGCACGCCAAGAAAAATGTCTGCGCTGCGCTGATAGAGTTGGCAGGAGAGTTTGCCTTGCGCGACGTAAAACTGGAAAAATGCATGGCACGGCGGTAGCGCCATGTCGGGTATCTGACCAACATTCCATGCCGAAACAATCAGACGACGTGAGTCAGGATTGGTTTTGATCTGATCGATGACTTGGCTGATTTGATCAATTTTTTGACCGTCTGGCGCGGGCCATGAGCGCCACTGCACGCCGTAAATGGGACCAAGATCGCCATCAGCGCGCGCCCACTCATCCCATATCGAAACTTTGCGTTCCTGCAACCATTTGACGTTTGAGTCGCCACGTAAAAACCATAAAAGCTCGACAAAAATACTGCGTGTGTGCAGCTTCTTGGTCGTCACTAATGGGAAGCCATGCTGCAAGTCAAATCGCATTTGGTAACCAAACAACGAGCGAGTGCCTGTGCCGGTTCGGTCTGATTTATCAACGCCGTTCTCAAAGACGTGGCGCATGAAGGTTTCGTACTGATTCATGAGCTACTCAAGTGGGTTGGGTCAGAGGGCTGTCAACAATCTCAACAGACCAGGTCATCTGCGCACTGCCTTGGAGCATCGCCGAGGCCGAGCAGTACTTCTCGTGAGATAACTGAACCGCGCGCTCAACGGCCTGGGTAGATAGGTTCTGGCCCGAGACGCTAAAGGCAAAGTGAATCTTGGTAAACACTTTGGGGTCCTTGTCTGCACGCTCAGCGGTTAGTTTGACATCACAGCCGGTGACTTTGTGGCGGCCACGCTTTAGTATCAAAACCACGTCGTAAGCCGTGCACCCCCCGGTGCCAAGCAACACCATTTCCATTGGCCGCGGCGCCAGATTGTTGCCACCGCCTTCAGGCGCGCCGTCCATGGCAGCCACATGACCGCTGCCGGTCTTGCCAATGAACAACATGCCATCGGGCCCCCCCCACTGAACTGTGCACTCCATGGTCTGATTCCTCTGCTGTTTTGCTCTGCGGTTTTTGCGTTGCTCGCACGAGAAAGCATACTCTATCCCTGTCCTGAGGTTGGCGCCAAGGCGCATGCTTTAACGAGCTGATCAGGCCGTGCCGGGTACAATGGTGGCGTGGTCATTGAGCGGCTTGCCGGTCAGCTCACGGGTGGGTCAATAGCGTCGAGTGCGCCTGATTGACTTGGGAAATTTGCCAGTTTTGTCGTAACGGCCAGAGGATAGAGTGCCATGCCCATTCACAATCATCGCCCAATACGTCGCCGTACAGGCTTATTTGATGCGATTGTCACCGAGGCAGCGGTGGCTTTGCAGGTACTAAGCGGGTCGGCAGTGGCAAACCGGCCTAATCCGGCCGGTTCAATGAGCCAGCCCGATGAGTTGCGAGTCGATGAGCAGCGGCACGCAGCCGGATTGATGCGCATTAATCATGTCGGTGAAGTTTGTGCGCAGGCGCTTTATCGAGGACAAGCCCTAGCGGTTGAGCGCGAACCTACAAAAATGTTGCTGCGCCAGGCCGCGGCCGAAGAAGTCGATCACCTGGTTTGGTGCCAACAACGCTTAAAAGAGCTCAACAGTCGGGTCAGTCTACTCAATCCGGTTTGGTATGCCGGTTCATTTGCGCTTGGCGTCATAGCGAGCCGGGCAGGCGAGCGATATAACCTTGGTTTCATGGCTGAGACCGAGCGGCAGGTGGAGGCTCATTTGAACGACCACTTGGCGTCACTGCCCGTTGGTGACCAACGGTCACGCCAAATCGTGACGCAGATGCGCGATGATGAGATCGAGCACCGACGCACAGCACGGCAACACGGCGGGGTTGATCTACCCTTTCCGATCCCTCGCCTTATGACATTTATGTCTAAGTTAATGACTAAAACGACTTACTATATTTAGCCTGACGCAACACCCAAAACAAACGCATACTTAGCATGTTGCGGCGCAACAATAGAAACCAATAGACTTGCACAGGGAAAGGGTTTTTTTCTTGCAACGCACAAATTTTCTGGTACACTTCAGTTGTGTGTTGTTGAGGCGATCGCTTGATTGGCTTTATGCTTTTATCTAGGGTATACCCTGATTAAAAAGTTGAACCAGACAAAACGCCTGCGCAAGTCCGAAAGCAACTCGGCAAGATTGTCTCCTCCACCCTCCTCCTTTGGTGGATTTGGCCCGGTACCTTATGGTGTCGGGCCTTTTTTTTGGTTCATGGGCGCAAAGCCAAAAGCCTCGCTTAATCGAGCTCAGTTAGCTTTTGAAGCCAGTGGCGTGTGCTGGTGTCGAAATGTTCAGCCTTGCTAGGATCGTTGGCCAGCAACTGTCGAGCCAACTCTTTGCCAAACTCCACGCCCCACTGATCAAATGGGTTGAGCCCCCAAAGGAGTCCGGCAACAAACACCTTGTGCTCATAAAGCGCTAATAAAGCGCCGAGCCGGCTGGCATCAAGTTCGGGCAGCACGATCAGCGTTGAGGGCCGACCACCTGGGTGCACCCCGTGTTTGGCCAGCCAGCTTGCCTGTTGCTCGGGCATGCTTTGGCTCAAGCGCTCGTAGGTGCTTTGTTCGGACTTGCCATGCCAAAGTGCAGCACGCTGCGCCAGGCAGTTAATTAGCAATTGGCGGTGGTGGTCAATTAGCTGGTGTTCGGGCTGTAGGCAAAAAATAAAATCAACCGGCGCACCTTGGCGGCTTTGATGCAGCCATTGAAAAAAAGTGTGTTGGCTATCGGTGCCAGGCATGCCCCAAATCGCGGGGCTTGTGGCCATGGTGCTCGGTTGGCCGTCCTGATCCACTGCTTTTCCAAGTGATTCCATTTGTAGCTGTTGCAGCCACGGTACAAAGTCGGTTAGGCGAGCATCGTAGGGGCAAACCACTTCGGAGGAGAAGTTCAGCACACTGGTATTGGCGACCATGTTCAGAGCCAGTTGGACGGGGGCGTTTTCCTCGGGCTTGGCGTGCCTGAAGTGTTCGTCCATCGCACGGCCACCTTCGAGCAGCGCTTCAAAGGTGCGCCAGCCTAAGCCCAAAGCGATGGGCAATCCAATGGTTGACCAGATCGAGTAGCGCCCACCGACCCAATCCCAAAACTCGAAAATGTGATCATCGCTGATCCCGAATTGTTGTGCCTGAGCGACATTGGCAGTCAAGGCGACGACTTGTGACAACGGGTTTGAGACACCGCCTTGTGCCAGCCAATCAATGGCATGGCGTGCGTTGGTCATGGTCTCAGTGGTTGTGAATGACTTGGAGGCCACGATAATCAGTGTGTCGCGCGGATCTAGTGCGTCAAGCGCGGCCACAATGGCATGGGCATCAATGTTGGCAGCAAAGCGTAGGGTGCGCCGGTTGTGCATGCCTCGCAAGGCGTGCCAAACCATGCGCGGGCCCCAATCGCTGCCACCAATACCAAGATGAACCACGTTGCGATAGCGGTTTAATGTGTTGGTTTGGTCGACGAAAGATTTCATCCGATCAAGTTGATGCTCGACCAAAGCCCTGATGTGGGCCGGCGCATGATGCCCACGTAAGGCGGTGTGCAGCGCTGGTCTATTTTCCGAGCGGTTAACAATCCGGCCTTCAAACAGCGCGTCGCGTTGTTGGTCAAACTGGCACTGATTGAGCAAATGTTGAGCCGCTTGGCGCAGCCTCGGGCTGTCGCGCTGGGTGCTCAAATCTATTGTCAAACCGCCGGCTTGTATCAGCCTTAGCTGACCGGGCTCAGGCTTTGCGGCCTTGACCGCTTGTTCAAAGGCCTGCCAAGCGGGTTTTGATGGCTCAATCATGCAGGGATCCTGATTTAAAAGGGCAGCACGGCTTGTGGCGCAAGGGCTTGGAGCTTTACGCGAAACTGGTTCTTGATCCGATCGAGCGCCATCGGTGTATCCCCCTCGAACCGCAGTACGACCACCGGGGTTGTGTTTGATGCACGGGCAAGTCCAAAGCCATCCAAGTAATCAACCCGAATGCCATCGATTGCCGATACCGTTTGAGCGCCCTCGAATGGACCGGTCTGTGCGAGCGCTTCAATGAGCGCAAATGGTTCACCCTCGTTCATCGGTATCTTTAACTCCGGGGTGCTGAAAGCCGTTGGTAGCGCCTGCAAAACCGCTGATGCATCTGTTTGCCGCGATAGGATCTCCAGCAGGCGCGCGCCTGTATAGAGCCCGTCATCAAACCCAAACCAGCGTTCCTTGAAAAAAATGTGACCGCTCATCTCACCGGCCAGCGGCGCGCCGGTCTCGGCTAACTTGGCTTTCACCAATGAGTGCCCCGTGCGGCACATCAAAGGCAGCCCGCCGGCTTGCTCAATGGCCAGCGGTAATTGCCGACTGCACTTGACGTCAAATAAAATTTGCTGACCAGGCAAACGGCTCAGAATATCGCGTGCAAACAAAATCATTTGGCGATCAGGCCAGATGATCTCGCCGTCTCGCGTCACAACGCCCAGCCTGTCACCGTCGCCATCAAAGGCCAATCCGAGTTCGCAGTCATATTCTTTGACTGCCGCGATCAGATCGATCAGGTTATGCGGTTCAGCGGGATCGGGGTGGTGGTTGGGAAACAGACCGTCGACGTCGCAGTAGAGTTCGACCACCTCGCAGCCCAGTGCTTGATAGAGTGCGCTGGCGATCACGCCAGCCACGCCATTGCCACAGTCGATTGCGATCTTCATGGGTCTGGACAGCTTGACGTCACCGCAGACACGCTCGAGGTAATTGGACTTGATATCGAGCGCCTTGCTTGGCCCGTGTGATCCAGCAACGGCACGAGGTCGCCCCATTTCCTGGCGCAAGCTCGTGATGCTGTCGCCAAACAGCGTGCCGCCAGCCATCATCATCTTAAAGCCATTGTATTGGGGTGGGTTATGGCTGCCCGTGATGGCAACGCCTGAGCCGGTACCGAGATGGTGTGCGGCGTAATAGACCAGTGGCGTGGGTACAAGCCCCAGATCAATGGTCCCAATCCCACCTTCGCGAATACCTTGACCGAGCGCTTGCGCAAGTTCGGGGCTGCTTAAGCGCCCGTCGTAGCCGATAACTAGTTGCGTTACATTCTCTTGCGCGGCGCGAGCCGCAAGTGTGCGACCTAATAAAGTCGCGAACTCGGGGTTCAAGTCAGTTGGCACTTCGCCTCGGATATCGTAGGCTTTGAAAGCATGGCTAGGCAGTTCAGACGCGGGCATGGGTATTCCAGAAAACTAAGAGATTTTGTGGCTAATATGGCAAGTATACGGGCGCAAATTGGTCAGCGTGTCTAGCTTAGCGTGCCTAAGGGTGGGCTGCTGAGTGTGGCTCCCAATTTGCGGCGCGGTTACAGGAGGAAGTGATGCTGGATGAATTGATTCAGATCGTTGGGTCTTCTCAAGTGTTGACGCAAGAGCAAGCGGACCCCTATCTGGTGGATTGGCGTGGGCGCTACCGGGGCAAGGCGCTTGCCGTGGTGCGACCAGCTGATACCGAGCAAGTGGCTGCGGTAGTTAGGTTGTGTGTGGCCAACGACGTGCCCATCGTCACGCTCGGCGGCAACACCGGCTTGTGTGGGGGCGCCACGCCCGACGACAGCGGCACAGCAATCGTGCTTTGGACAGGACGTCTAAACCGTGTGCGCGCGATCGATACCGACAATGACACCATCACCGTCGAGGCCGGCTGTGTCTTGCAAAGCATTCAGCAAGCCGCGCGCGAAGCGGGCAGACTCTTTCCGTTGAGCCTGGCAGCCGAAGGCAGCTGCACGATCGGTGGCAACCTGGCGACTAACGCCGGTGGCACGCAAGTGCTGCGTTACGGAAACGCCCGTGAGTTAACCCTGGGTTTGGAGGTCGTGACCGCTGATGGTGAGATATGGAACGGTTTGCGTGGGCTGCGCAAAGACAATACAGGTTACGACTTGCGTGACTTATTTGTCGGCAGCGAGGGAACCTTGGGCATCATCACCGCTGCGACGCTCAAGCTCTATCCGTTGCCTGTGGCACAGCGCACAGCCATGCTGGCATTTGAGTCACTCGAGGATTCGGTGAGCTTTCTGTCCCAGGCTCGAGAGGGGTTTGGCGCGGCATTGACCGGCTTTGAGGTCATGGCCTCGCCAGTGGTGCATCGTGTGGTCGAATTGTTTACTGATCAACGCATCCCTTTTGAGGCGGCCTCAGCCCAGGCGCCCTGGTATGCCTTGCTCGAGTTGTCCGACAGTGAAAGCGCCGAACATGCGCAGGCTCGGTTTGAGCAGGTGCTTGGCCAAGCCCTGGAGCAGGGTTTGCTTGTCGATGCGGTTATCGCGCAGTCGGTTGCGCAAAGTAAAGCCTTTTGGCATTTACGCGAGAGCATTCCTTTGGCTGAAGCCCAGTTAGGCAAAAGCATCAAGCATGACGTCTCGATTCCGATCTCAAGCATCGCCAAATTCGTCCAGGTCACCAATGCTGCGTTGCAGGACAAATTCCCTGGTGTACAAAACATTGTGTTTGGGCATCTCGGTGATGGCAACCTGCACTACAACGTCGGTCCTGCGCCCGGCCAAGCTGAATCGGCCCTGCTGGACTTGCAGTCTCATGTCTATGAGTTGGTGCACGATAGTGTGGCCGCCTTCGATGGCTCCATTAGCGCCGAGCACGGCATTGGCCAGCTCAAGCGAGATGAATTGCCTCGCTACAAATCGGCTGTTGAGTTAGGTTTGATGCGTCGAATCAAGCAGGCCCTAGACCCCAAGGGCTTGCTAAATCCGGGTAAGGTTATCAACGCCTAAGGCGCTGGCAGCGCGGGCAAAAGTAGGTCGCGCGTTGCCCTTGCACCATTCTTCGAATGCCACTGCCACACTGACGGCATGGCTGGCCCTCGCGCTCGTAGACGGCGGCGTGTAGGTCAAAGTATGAGCCTGGCTCGCCGGTGGCGTTGACGTAATCGCGCAACGTGCTGCCACCGCTGGAGAGGGCATCGTTGAGCGTGTCGATGATGGCGCGAGCCAAGCGTTGCGCTTGCGCGCGTGTAAGGCGCCCGGCGGGCAGTTCGGGATGAATGCGGGCGCGAAACAGGCTTTCAGATGCGTAAATGTTGCCCACGCCCACCACGATTTGGCCGGCCAGTAAAACTTGTTTGATGCTTTGCGCCTTGCCGCGCGTGCCTTTGAGCAGATGTTCGGCCGATAGGCCGCCTTCAAGAGGCTCGATACCGAGCGCAGCCAAGCGCGGGTGCTCAAGCACCGGGCCAGCTTGGCGCGGGTGCCATAGGATTGAGCCAAATCGGCGCGGGTCGTGATAGCGCAGGCATTGCCCGCCGTCGAACTCCCACTGCAGGTGGTCATGTGGGCGCCAGAAGGTCTCGGGCGAGCAGCTGCGAATCGAGCCTGACATCCCCAAATGCACAAGCAAGGTACCCTGGTCGCCAAATTGCATCAAAATATACTTGCCGCGACGTTGACAGGCCAACAGCGTCTGGCTCAGGATGCAGTCTGGTAGACAGTCCGGGATTGGCCAACGAAGGCGACGCTCGCGCACAGGCATGGCCACTAAACGCCGATTCAGCGCTGTTGTTTCAATACCGCGGCGGGTTGTTTCAACTTCTGGCAGTTCCGGCATGGGCGGGTGCTAAGATGAAGCGTTGCAAAGGACTGTGGTTGGGATTTTGCCACGTTTGACCATTGCGAGCAGGGGTGTAGGTTGGGAAATTTACGTCGAGTCAAAGGTGTGGGTCTGGTTCTGGTCTT